>DASZYN010000050.1:0-4672 GCA_035545435.1 Acidobacteriaceae bacterium
ACGCGGGTAGTGTCGGCGCCCAGAGCTGTCGGCGCTTCCTTCAGAAAATCATGCAGGGTGCAGATCGTGATCAACCCATCTTCAGGTGAAAACCATTGCGGAGGAGGCAAAGTCCTGGCCCATTCCGGATCTCCGGCTCCCTCTTCGAGCAACAGAGCCATGGAATTCTCATCGGCGGAGAAGAACTCAAGCAGCGGTTTCACACCCAGGCGAAGAGCCAGTTTCTCCAGAGCATCTTCGTTGCGGGCCAGCGCGTGGCCGTTCACAAAGATGTCGAAGCCGGGATCTTCTCCTTCGACAACGATGTACATGGATGCGCTCATTGGCGTCAGTCTACCTGATGTGAGGATGCCCGACGAGGCCCGTGGGATGGTTCGTTGCCAGATGAGTAACTAACTCCCATGATCCCTCTGCTTTTGGGCCAATCGATTGATGACGCGCAATTTAACCAAAAAGACGCGAGAATTTTTGCGGTCCCGGGGAACCCATTCCTGCTGCGCAAAAACAGAGGGCCGGATCGGCTGATCCGGCCCTCTGAGCTGACAACGAAGCGTTGTTATCCGCGGTTTCCCCCTCCGCTCCCGCCTGGACCACCCGGACGGCGTCCACGCCGCCGACGGCGACGCTGGCCGCCGGGTCCACCGCTTGCGCCACCCCCCGGTCCTCCCGGACGGCGCTCGCCCTGCGGTCCCACCACCACCGGAACTCCATCGGCGCGGTTGAAGTTGATTTCTTCACCATCTTCCAGCGGCGGCCCATCATCGTCGTCAAAATCCTCGCCGCCCTCAATCATGATGGTGCTCGCATTCGACGTCGGCTGCCGTTCTTCAGGAGCAACCGGCGCGGGCCGTGGCGGACGCGGCGCACGTTCCTGACGCTCGCCCCGCTCTCCTCGGTCGCTGCGCTCGCCACGATCGTGACGCTCGCCGCGATCGTGCCGTTCTCCGCGTGGAGGCCGCTCCGATCCTTCACCCGAAGCCGCCATGTCGCTGCCCTGGTTCGGATCCGGCAGGCCCAGCTTCTGGCGCTGCTCGCGCAGCACAGCCTTGCGCGACAGCTTGATTCGATTGCCCTCAACGCCGAGAACCTTCACCATCACCTGATCGCCTTCGCGCAGTTCGTCTTTCACTTCACGCACGCGATGTTCAGCGATTTCGCTGATGTGCAGCAGCCCGTCGGTGCCGGGGAAGATCTCCACGAACGCCCCAAACTCCGCCAGCCTCACCACTTTGCCAAGGTAGACTTTCCCCACCTCCGGCACCGCGGTCAGGTCGTTGATCATCGCCAGCGCCTTCTTCAGGCCTTCCTCGTCGCTCGACGCCACGTTCACCTTGCCCGTGTCGTCTACGTCGATCTTCACCTGCGTCGCTTCGATGATGCCGCGAATCGTCTTTCCGCCCGGCCCGATCAGGTCGCGAATCTTATCTGTCGGAATCTGCAGGGTGCGGATCTGAGGTGCGAACTTCGATTTCTCCGTCCGCGGCCCGTTCAGAACCGCTTCCATCGTGTCCAGCAGGAACAGCCGGCCTCTGCGCGCCTGCTCCATGGCCTCGCGCATAATCTGTCCGGTGATCCCGCCGATCTTGATGTCCATCTGGAGGGCAGTGATGCCGTTCCGCGTTCCGGCGACTTTGAAGTCCATATCGCCGTAGTGATCTTCAGCGCCCGCAATGTCGGTCAGGATGGCGTAATCATCGCCCTCTTTCACCAGTCCCATCGCGATGCCGGCCACCGACTGTTTCAACGGAATGCCCGCATCCATCAGCGCCAGACTGGCGCCGCAAACCGAAGCCATCGACGACGAGCCGTTCGACTCCAGGATGTCGGACACGATACGGAGCGAGTACGGCGACTCTTCTTCACTCGGCAGCACCGCGCTGATCGCGCGCTCCGCCAGTGCGCCGTGTCCAACTTCACGCCGGCCCACGCCCGTCATGCGCCCCGTCTCGCCGACTGAGAACGGAGGGAAGTTGTAATGCAGCATGAACTTTTTCCGCTGCTCGCCTTCGAAGGTCTCCAGCCGTTGCGAATCGTCCGTGGTGCCCAGTGTTGCCGTCACCAGTGCCTGAGTTTCGCCGCGGGTAAACAGCGCCGAGCCATGCGTCCGGGGCAGCACGCCCACTTCAATGGTGATGGGACGAATCTCGTCGAAGGCTCTGCGGTCCGGACGAATCCGTTCTTTGGTGACTTGCTCGCGGAACAGCCGCTCGCGCAGGGTCTCGAAGTAGTGCGCCAGCTTCTTCTTCGCTTCGCCGGCCTTGTCGTCGGCGGGTATCTCTGCCTTCAACTCGTCCTGAATCTGCTTCACCAGAGTCTGGCTTTCAAGCTTGGGATGCGCCTTGGTATCGAGCGCGTCTTTCAGCCGGCTGCCCACTTTGGCGCTCAGCGCTTCAAAATAGGAGGTGTCGAATTCCGGCGCCGTCACCGCTCGCTTCTGTTTGCCTGCGCGCGAGACCAGATCCTCGATGGCTGCGACGATCTTCTTAATCTCGGCGTGGCCAAACTCGATCGCGTCGATCACCGTTTCTTCGCTCGCCTCGGCGGCTCCGCTCTCGATCATCACGATGCCGTCTTTTGTTGCTACCACCGTGATGTTGACCTTGCTCTCCTTACGCTCGGTATACGACGGGTTGACGACGAACTCGCCGTTAATCTGGCCGACGCGCACTGCGCCAATAATCGCGCCGAACGGAATGTCCGACAAAGCCAGTGCCGCTCCCGCCGCATTGATTCCGATGATGTCCGGATCGTTTTCCTTATCCGCTGAGAAGACCAGCGCGATGATCTGCGTCTCGTTGCGGAAACCTTCAGGGAACAGCGGACGGATCGGGCGATCGATCTGACGGCTGGTCAAAATCTCGCGCTCGCTCGGGCGCCCTTCGCGCTTGATGAATCCGCCAGGGATGCGTCCACCGGCATACGCGTACTCGCGATAGTCAACGGTCAACGGGAAGAAGTCGATGCCTTCCCGCGGATCGGGGGAGGCGACTGCGGTCGCCAGCACAACGGTGTCCCCTGAAGTTACCAGGGCTGCGCCTGAGGCCTGTTTCGCCATGCGGCCCGTCTCAAAGTGCAGTCGCTTGCCACCGGCAAGTTCGACGGAAACTTCCTGTTTCATATTTTTTCCTCGTTTCTTAACCAATAGGCGGGGTATCCGCGGCTGGGCGGGCGATGGGGAGCCGGGAAAGAGCGGGGATTACGGATTCAACTCGCTGCACCGAGCCCTGTCTGGGATCAGGCTGTGCCGCCGTTATGGGCGTCGCCCCAGGGCTCGTGCTCTCTCGGTTCTCGTCGCTCGCGCGCCGAAGACCTGGCCTGTGCGTGTTATTTCCGAATGCCCAGCTTGGTGATCACAGTCCGGTAACGTTCCGAATCGTGGGTCTTGAGATAGTCCAGCAGGCGGCGGCGCTTGCTCACCAGCATCAGCAGTCCCCGCCGTGAAGCATGATCCTTCGCGTGGGTCTTGAAATGCTCGGTCAGGTCGCCAATACGCTCGCTCAGAACCGCAATCTGCACTTCAGGACTCCCGGTATCGGAATCGTGTGTGCGATAGCGTGCGATAACTTCGGTTTTCTTTTCCGGTGCCAGCACCTTTGTGCTACTCCTCTGATTTCTCTACGGATACACTTCCTAAGTGTCTGCCCCAAGAATAACATGGCGGGCTGCCGGGCGCCACCAGGGAGGTGACGGTCGTGCCCAAACAACGGTGGCGTCTCCTCGAATAGCTCCGCCAGAAACCCCTCCCGATGGTTCATGAGTCCTTTCACGATCTGATACGGCGCTGTCTCCTCGTATTCCATTGGGCGAAGCATCCCGTCGTCGAACGAGACGAGCTCGCCTGCGGATAATCCCGGCAGGATCGGAGAGTAAGTCGAAATGCATTCCCGCAACCTGTCACCTGGCGGCGAGAGCCGCGCCGCCGTAACTCGCCAAAACCTTCCCCTGACGATTCAGCAGGAGCGCCGCTCCCCGTTGCGGCTCCATGGCGAACCGGATACGAACTCCGGTCAGGGCATCCACGATGTCCACCGGCTGGTGGTTCGCCGACTCATTGCTGAAGCTGTACAACTCAGCGTCGTTCAGCACCGTTGGAAATGCCAACACCGCATTCGACAGAGGTGTAGTCTCCCGAAACGGTGTCTTCACCGCTGCCTGATCCAGCGCCCAGCGGTACAGCGCGTCCGTCGCTTCGTACCCCTCTGCAAGCTCCACCGGATTGGAGGCCCACAGCATCTTCCCGCTTCCGTGCGGAATCACCTCGACGGTTTTGCCATCTGCGAATTGCATCGTCTCCACCGACGACTGCTGCACATCCGCCGGAAATCCCACCGTGAACGTCTTCCCCTCCGGCAGCATCAGCGACGATCCGCGCACCGCCAGTGGCATGACCTCCGCCTTCACCCCCAGCGGCCCCGTCCGATCCACCTCCATCCAGTGCTCGTCCCGATTCACCGGGCCCGTCAGCAGCAGCGTTCCGCCCTTCTCCACATACCCGAGCAGCAGCTGCCACGCCTTCTCGGTCAGCCCCTGTGCCGACGGCAAAAACACCAGCTTCGGACAAACACCATCCGGGCACAGTTCATCCACCCGATTCTCCGGCAACATGCGTAACGGTGTGTGATCGTAATACGCCATCGCCCGCAGCGCCTTCTTCTGCGTCGCCCACCCCAGC
>DASZYN010000051.1:0-6757 GCA_035545435.1 Acidobacteriaceae bacterium
CCCCGCATTCATCGAGCAACCGCCCGTCAGGCGCGTGTCTTCTGCGTGCTGGATCACCGGCAGCCCCACACGCGTCGCGGCGCGCAGGGCCTCAAGCATGATGGCGTCGCCAAGGATCGGCCGGCCATCGTCCGTGACCGCAATGGCGCCGGCATCTTTCAGCGCCGCATAGTTGGTCAGTGTTTCGCCGTTGGACCCGATTGTCGCTGCCCCGATTGGCAATACCCGAATCGCAGCGCCTCGCTCCGCCGACCGCATCCAGCGGGTAATCTCGGGCGTGTCATTCACCGGAATTGTGTTGGGCATCGCACAGACGGTGGTGAACCCGCCTGCGGCCGCTGCTGCGGTTCCGGTTGCGATGGTCTCCTTGTAACCTTGTCCAGGCTCGCGCAGATGAACGTGAATATCGATCAGCCCCGGACTAACGATCA
Organism: Acidobacteriaceae bacterium; assembly: GCA_035545435.1. Taxonomy (GTDB): domain Bacteria; phylum Acidobacteriota; class Terriglobia; order Terriglobales; family Acidobacteriaceae; genus Palsa-343. The sequence continues at coordinate 432 of DASZYN010000051.1, forward strand.
GCCCCTTCGCATCCACGATCTCCGCGCCGGCGGCCTTGATTTTCCCCGCGGTTTCAATCGCCGCCACCTTGCCATCGCGGACAAGAACGTCGCGCGCAGCGTCAAGGTTCGACGCGGGATCGATCAGGCGTCCGTTTCGAACCAGAATCGGCGTCGGCGATGAGATCATCGACGGCCGCCCTTCTTCGCTGTGCCCAGCGCCCGAACCAGCAGAGCCATCCGGACCGCCACGCCATTGTGCACCTGTTGCGCGATGCCCGACTGCGGGCCATCCGCCACTTCGGCCGTGATCTCCATGCCGCGAATAATCGGCCCAGGATGCATGATCAGCGCCTTCGGTGCCTGCGCAGCGATGCGATCCCCGTTGGCCTGATAACGGATGCGGTAATCATCCAAATCGATCGAAAGGCCTGCGAGCCGTTCCGCCTGAATGCGCAGCATCATCACGATCGTCGACGCGCGCAGCGCGGCATCGAAGTCGCGCTCGATCATCAGTCCCGGCCTCATGCAAGCAGCAGTTTCCGGCAGCAGAGCCGGCGGTCCGCACAAAATGACCTTCGCCCCCAGCCGGGGAAGCAGCAGCGCGTTCGACCGTGCCACGCGCGAGTGGAGGATGTCCCCGACAATGCTCACGGTGACGCCGCGCAGCACCTTCTCGCTGATCCTGCGCGCCGGGATCCCCAGGAACTGGAGCATCGTCCGCAAATCCAGCAGCGCCTGCGACGGATGCTCGGCCATGCCGTCCCCCGCATTGAGCACCGGCAAACCTGTGGCGCGAGCGAGCAAATACGGTCCTCCCGAGTAAGGGCTGCGCAGGATGATGCACTCCGCACCCAGCGCCTTCAGCGTGATCCCTGTGTCTTTCAGCGATTCGCCCTTTTCGATACTGGAGGAGAGGGAACTGACCAGAGTTGTGTCGGCCCCGAGCGCTTTCGCGGCAAGCTCAAAAGACGTTCGCGTCCGCGTGCTCGACTCGTAGAAGAGCAGAGCGACACGGCGTTTCGCGAGGCGCTCGGCGCGGCGGAAGGGATTTTCCTTTTCGAGGGCGTCGGCTGTCTCCTGGATTCGCCGGACGTCAGCCACCGCAAAATCTGCGGCTGAAATGGCCGAACCAGGAGGAATGGGTTGCTGGAAAAATAACGGGGCCGAGGGTTTTTGCGGTGGTTTGCGGATTGCGGCCCTGGTCAGCGCCATTCTCCTTCAGCTTTCTGCGAATCCACGCTAGACACGTTCGACAAGCAGCACCTGCTCGTCGTTGTCGATCTCTTTCAGCTTCACTTCGATGATCTCGCGCTGCGAGGTCGGAACCGATCGCCCTACAAATGTCGCCTCAATGGGCAGCTCGCGATGCCCGCGGTCGATCAGGACCAGCAGCTGTACGCGGCGCGGGCGTCCATGATCGAACAGAGCGTCCAGCGCAGCGCGAATCGTCCGGCCCGTGTAAAGCACATCGTCAATCAGGATCACATCGCGGCCGTTCACGTCGAAGCCGAGCGAGCCGGGCACGACCACCGGCCGCACGTCGCGCGTGGAGAGGTCGTCGCGATAGAAGCTGATGTCCAGCACCCCGGTGTCGACCTGATGTTTTTCGATGCCGCCGATGAGGGTGGCAAGGCGCTGGGCGATCGGCACCCCGCGGCGTTTGATCCCGACCAGCCCGATCGTCTCCGCGCCGTTATTCTTCTCGATAATCTGATGGGCGAGACGGACCAGCGTGCGCTCGATCTCCGAGGCCGACATGATGCGGCCCTTCTCGCGCAATTTTGGCGTAGCGGTAGCCTGCAGCTCTGACATAGGCGTAAAGGCGATCATACGGTGCCGTTTGCGACGCCGCAAGACGAAGAGTGACGCATTAAGGCGCAGTTTTCCTCAGAATGGAACGGTCCGCGTTTCGCGGACTTACATCGTGCGCTGCGTCCGTGGTCGTACGGAAAGAATCCGGCCGGCAATGGCGCCGCCCGTAGCCGCGAACAGGATCATGCCGGCCGAAACCATTGACGCAGTCAGCAGCTGGATCGCTGCGTGGCCATCGGCCGAGAGCCAGAAGTTCGCCCAGTTGTGGACCAGCTGGGGCGCCTGCTGCATCGCCTGGCTGTTGCTCTTCAGAGCCTGATCGGCCAGTTGCTGTGCGACGCTCGCGAATTGACCGTCGATCTCAGCGCCGTGATGCAGAAAATAGCGTTCGACCAGGAGGCGAAGCCCATCCGCGAGCGTCGCAATCGAGGCCGCGGCAGCCCCCAGAATGGCGCCCACGCGCCAGCCGAGGCTCCCGTCCGTGAGAGCCGCGGTTCGCCTGCGATACAACGCGATTGCGCCGAAGCCGCCCGCGATAACAAAAACCGAGCTCATGCCTGCGAAGGCGGAGAGCAGACCGACGGGCACAGCAAGAAGAAGAGAGTATCCGATCGCCACCCGCCACTCCACCCGCGACGGATCCGTGCCCAGGCGCTGCGCAGGCTGCTGCGGTCCGGTGGGCTCCGACGTATCGACCACCAGTTGGGGAGCGCCGCAGTGGGGGCAAAAGCTTTCGCCCTCATGCAGGGTGTTTCCGCAGCGATGGCACAACAACTCCATACTTCGACCCTATCGCACGCGGACAGGGAGCGCAATGCACGATTCAGTGAAGCGGAAAAAGAGCTGCCGGCCAGGGCGTACCCTCAGTCGCTGGTCTTCGACGCGTGCTCGTCGAGCCCGCTGGGCAACTGCAATTCAACCAGAGCGAACCGGGTGCCCGGTCCTCCATTTTTAATGGCAAAGATGTGCTGATGATGTTTGGAGCCGGCGCGCAGTGAAAACTCGTCGTTGTTGTCGAAACCGTTGCCCTGAACCTTGACCTTCGAATCTTCGCTGCAGCTCAGGCCCTCCGACGTGATGGTGTGCGCGCCGACCGGGTGGTTTCCCTGGCATTCGAGCACGTCGCCAAACCGGCCCATCGCATTCTTGTAGAAGGCCACCACTTTGTCGCGATCGTCACTGCTCTCATAGCTGACGACGCGGACCCGAAGCTGGAACTGCCCGAACCCAAAGTGCACATCCGCCGACTTGTCGCCCTCGTGATCGGGCGAGACCTGCGCTCCGGGATAAGCCGGCAGGCCAAGATCGAGAGCGGTGGTCTGATCGCTGCGGACGTGAAGGCCGCCCAGTGGCGTGTCGATCCTGACGTTTTTCTTCTCGCCGTTCTTCCCCTTGTCCACCGAGACGTGGCAGCCGACGGCGGCCAGCAGCGCGCCAAGGATGAATGCTTCCGGTAACAGGCGCACGCGCAAACGCATAGGCAACTCCTCAGGATCCCTTTGAAAAACGATACGCCTGGCAGAGAGGTTTGGTTCCCGCTGTTTGGCGGATGAAAGTGCTCCGCAACAATGAATTGGGTCCTCCCAAGCCATCTCCCGCGCCGCCTGATGGCATCATCCTTAGGGTGAGCTGGTGCGGTACGCATGCCGTTACCAGGCTCCCTGCGGAGGTTTCGCGAGCCAACGCAGCATGCATCACGGCAGGGGCGCAGGTTTTCGCGATTTCCTCTGCTTGCTCCCGTCGCAGGAGAATCGCGCCAGACGGGGGACCCTGCCGCATTTTTCGCCGCTTACCGTCGAGTTCCCCCTGACAACCCCGCCTGCTCAGGCGGCATTTTTCCTCTGCTACGCATCGCAGCAGCGTGCGAGGAATCATGGACAGAACGAGAACGATTTACAGGGCGGCCGGCACGGGGCTGGTGGCGTTGGTGACGCTCGCCGCAGGATGCAACAACAAGAACAAGCCGACACCCGAAAACTTTATGAAGACGATGAACGCCTATTTCCAGGACCGCAACGACTGCCTGTTCCCACAGGGACACACCTGGCCTTATGAAGTAGCCCCCAGCCCCACAGCGAAGGACGACAAGAAGCAGATGGACGCCCTCACCGATGCCGGCTTGCTCACCCGGCTCGAAGATCGATCGATGAACGTGTCCCGTTACTCACTCAATGGGCTGGCCGGAAAGCGGTTTGCCCCGCGCTTCTGCTACGGGCACCGAGAAGTGACGTCGATTGTGAGCAACACGCCGCCGGGACCGAAGAACGGCTTTACCGAAACGGACGTGACGTATGAGTACCAGATGCGCGATGTGCCGGTGTGGGCGAACTCGGACGCGGTGAAGGCCGCCTTTCCCCAACTGGGGAAGTCGCTGGGCAATACACCAACCGACCAGATGACCCTGGCGACCGTCGGAGCCGGTTGGCAGGTGCCGCGGTAGAAGAGAGTTCTAATCAGGGTCCGATTTTCGAATCAGCATACCGACTCCCATCAGCGCAACGCCGTAGCACATCCCGATTCCTAACAACTGCACGACATCCACGGTGCGGTACGACTTAAATCGGTCTTTCCCGCTCAGATTCATCAATCCGAGCGAGCCGAAGATAACAACCAGCACCACCGTTGAGATAAGGGGACTCTTTCGTTTCGCCATAGTTCCTCTCTTGCTGAACGACAGGCATTGTGCGCCGATTTTGTGGAATCGTCGATCCCGGAATTATTTTGGGGAGTTGGAAGGATTCAATGGTCGGGACGGGCAGATTTGAACTGCCGACCCCTCGCACCCCAAGCGAGTGCTCTACCAGGCTGAGCCACGTCCCGACAACAACAAGGGTCGAATTCAGTTTACCATCCGCATCCCCCCAAAGTCCGTGCCACCGCGCGACTCAGCACACCCAATGAAAACGCCCGCTCCGTGCTATAAACCCGCATGCCGCGCTTGCGGACTTCTCTGCTTGCTGTTGCCTTTCCCCTCGCCCTGATCGTTAGTTCGACTAGATCCAGCCCCGCGGCGGCGCAGACCGCCGACTCGAAGCCCCCCGCCTCGATCGCGGACAAAACCAAATTCATGGTGCACATGCCCGGACTCCTCCCACTGGATTGGGACGCGAAGGCCGGCAAGCTCTACCTGGAAGTGCCGCTCGACGGCAACGCCGGCCACACCCGCTCCCAGGACATGATCTGGACTAACTCCACGCCGTGGAGCATGGGCAGCAGCCAACTGGGCGGCTATGGCATGGACCGCGGACAGATGGCGCCGGGCGTGATCGTCCGCTTCGAGCGAACCGGGCCCAAACTCCTCCTGGTGCAGTCGAACCTCGACTTCCGCAGCTCGTCCACCGACGCGGCGGAACGGGCGGCCGTTGAGGAATCGTTCCCCGTCTCAGTCGTCGCCGGCTTCACCGTCGACGCGGAGAATTCCGACGGCACCGTCCTGGTCGATGCCACGCAGTTCTTCCTGACCGATGTGCATCACGTCGCCGAAGGGCTCCTGCAGGGTAAGCAGGGAACCTTCCACGTCGATCCGGCGCGATCGACCTTCGTGCTGCAACACACGAAGGCGTTCCCGAAAAACACAGTGGTGGAAGCCGAGCTGACGTTCATTCCGCGCCCCGAGGATCTCCAGCCTGTCGGAAAAATTCTGCGCGAAGTCTCGCCCGACGCGCGCGCCGTGACCATTCGCGAACGCCAAAATTTTGTTGAGCTGCCGCCGCCCGGCTACACGCCGCGCCGATTCTCTCCGCGCGCGGGCTACTTCCCCATGAGCTATCGCGACTACGATGCGCCGCTCAGCGCGCCGCTCACCGAGCAGTTCATCCTGCGCCACCGCCTCATCAAAAAGGATCCGAACTGCACACACGCCTGCGAGGCGGTTGCGCCCATTCAGTATTACGTCGATCGCGGCGCGCCCGAGCCGTTGCGCAGCGCGCTGGTCGAAGGCGCGCGCTGGTGGGATCAGGCCTATCAGGCCGCCGGCTGGGCGCCCGGTACGTTCAAAGTGGATGTGCTGCCGCAGGACGCCGACCCCATGGACGTCCGCTACAACATCATCCAGTGGGTTCATCGTTACACGCGCGGCTGGAGCTATGGAGACGCGATGGCCGATCCGCGCACGGGCGAGATCATCAAGGGCAACGTGACCCTCGGCAGTCTTCGCGCCCGGCAGGATTATCTGATTGCCGAAGCGCTGCTGGCTCCATACGAAAAGGGCAAGCCGCCGGCGGATGAAGCGCACGACCCTGCGCTGCAGATGGCCTTGCAGAGAATCCGGCAGTTGGGCGCGCATGAGACCGGACACACGCTCGGCCTCGCGCATAACTTTGCCGCGAGCGCCTTTCCGCACTCGCCGGACCAGACCATGTCCGTGATGGATTATCCGCATCCGTGGGTCACGCTGGGTCCGAACGGGGTGCCCGACCTGACTCATGCCTATGGCGTCGGCATTGGAACCTGGGACAAAGTCGCAATCGATTACGGGTACCGCGAGTTCGATCGCGACGGCAAGCCGGTCGAGGACGCCGCGGCGCTCGACA
>DASZYN010000052.1:0-1578 GCA_035545435.1 Acidobacteriaceae bacterium
GGTCAGCGTCACTATCCGGGTGTGTACTGGTCGGCTACGCAGCGTGATCATGTGATCTACGAGTCGCGACTTGAGTTAGCGAACCTGCTTTTGGCGGACTTTGATCCTGCGGTACTGGCGAGTCCCCGATACTGAGTCCACCCGGTTCTAGAGCCAGGTTGTTGTTGTTCGGATTCAGTTGATCTCGCAGGCCACGGGGTAGTGGGTGTGGCTGCATCGGGCAGCGTACTCGGCCGGTGTTCGGTAGCCCAGGGCCGAATGCCGGTGTCGGTGGTTGTGCTCATCCTTGAAGTCGCCGATCACCACCCGGGCCTCGAACAAGGTCTTCCAGTGGTTGCGGTTGAGGCACTCCTTCCTGAGTCTGTTGTTGAATGATTCGATGTAGCCGTTGTTCCATGGAGTACCGGGCGGGATGTAGGACATGCCGACCTTGTTCTCGCAGAACCGTTGCAGGGCTTGGGAAACCAACTCAGGACCATTGTCCATCCTCAGCACCTTCGGGGGCCCGCCGGCTGCGGTGAACACCTTCTCGAGCTCGACGACGAGTCGCTCGCCGGTGATGGAGCGTTCCACCAGATGCAGCAGCGATTCACGGGTGTGTTCGTCGACCATCGACGCGATCTTGATCGCCTTGCCGTCAGTGGTGGAATCAAACTGGAAGTCCAGCGCCCACACCACCTTCGGGGCGTCGGCGACCACTTCTGGCACCGAGGACGTCCCGGCTCGTTTACGCGGGCTGTGGACCCGCCGCTGCAGCCCCTCCTGGCACCACAACCGGTGCACTTTCTTCACGTTGATCTGGCGGCCCTCATCGTGGCGTAACGCCGCCCAGGCACGCCGGAACCCATGGCACGGGTGTTTGGTGGCGTAGCTGCGCAACCAGGCCCGCACATCGGCGTCGGGATCGGCGGGCGTCTGGGCCTGGGGAAGCCGTCGATGCGTCGAGCGAGACAGCCCAACCGCCTTGCACGCCAACCGTTCCGACATGCTCATTGTGTCCTTGAGCATGTCTACGGCGCGGCGCTTGGCGGCCGGGCTCAGAATTTTCCCTTGGCTACCTCCCGCAGCGCGTCCTTGACCAGCTCGGCCTCGGCCAACAACCGCTTCAAGCGGGCATTCTGCTCACGGAGCTCCTTGAGTTCCTTGGCCGCATCGGGGTCCATCCCGCCGTATGCGCGACGCCAGTTGTACAACGTCGCCGCAGACACCTCCAACTCGGCGGCGATCTCCTCGCCCGTCTTGCCTTCGGCCGCCAACTCATCGGCGCGGCGCAGCTTGCGCACGATGTCCTCCGCGGAATGCCGCTTCCGACCAGCCATGTGTTTCATCGTTCCTTCCAGCCCGACATCGGGCCACAGGACTCTAAAACTGGTTGGGCTCATTCAGCGGGAACACGCCACCCTCAGCTGCGTGAGAGGTCACGTTCGGGCTATTTCCGTACACCTGCGGAGCGCTTAGCATTTTGTACAGCAACGCGAGGGAGGCGAAGTGAGCGGACCCGAGAACGTCGACTTTTTCACCGACAAGTCGGTCGTCGATGACCCCTACGCCTACTACGACGCGATTCGTCGTTGCCCG
>DASZYN010000053.1:0-4993 GCA_035545435.1 Acidobacteriaceae bacterium
ACTCCGATCGGATCGGGGCTGTGGTTAATGGCCAGATCGGCGCCGGACAGGTTGAACTGATCCGTTTTGTCGTTGAAGTTATACAGCGTGTTGGTCTGCCCGTTGGCTGCATTGCTGGGCCGATTGGCGTTGTAGCTGTAGTAGCCCTCCAGGTATCCGCTGAAATCGAGACCGCCGACACTCCAGACCGGAGCGGCAGCAGCAGCCGGAGGCGGCGTCTGGGCAGGGGCGGATGCGGGTGTGCTGTCTTGAGCAACCGCGGCAACGGCAAAGCAGAACATCGAGCTTGCCGCAATCTTGAATAGACCACTCGGCTTGAGGCGTATCAGGGTTGTTCCTCCCGTCTGGGTGGTGTGAACTCTCGCCGCGTCGGCACCCCTGCGTTGCGCCAGGACTAGCGTCCGGTTCCTTGCAAGGTGGCCTGCGCGACGGGTTCCTTTATGTACTCAAACAACCCATGAGGAAGTCATAAGGAATTCACACAGAGTTCAGAGTGCTGTGACGGAACGCCCGCGCTGCGACACACGACGATGTAAAAAACTTGAATTCTCATCCGGCATTATGCAAATCTGATTGCAACTCTGGTATAAGGCCGGAGCGTTTCCGGCCCCAATGTTGATGACGCCGTTCTCCTGAGCGCGTCGTCTCTGTCGATTCCGAACTCTGCGCAGGGAAAAAGCTCTTGACTGAAAACAGATCCAAGGCTCCAGGCTCTCCTGGAGAGATGCCCGACCCGCATCTCCCCAACGCCCGGCCCCTGCCCGACCGTCCGCCGATGACCCTCGAGGAAGCCGGCCGTATCGCCGCCTTCGTCCAGGCCGCTGCCCGCCTCGACCTGCATACGAAACCCGGCCCGCAGCTCGCCTCCCTGATCCGTTCCATCTTCGACGCCGAGGCCGTCGCCATCTTCGACGCCGATCTCAACGAAACCTACAAGGCAGGCGAATGGTTCGCCGATCCCGAGCAGTCGGTTCGTAATATCTGCGTCTTTGAAACGGTTCGCGACGACCCCGAGACCGGACTGATCCGCCGTGTGCTCCGTGTGCGCGAGATGCCCATCGGAGCCCTGCAGCTCCGTGGTGAATTGAACGCCTCGACCAGCAGCACCATTGCTACCCTCATTGCCATCACCTTCGACCGCTACCACTCCCTGGCCAACGAAATGCGCATGGAGAGCGCGAAGAAGACCGAACAGCTGCGCACGACCGTTCTGGACAGCCTCGCCCACGCGTACAAAACGCCGCTGACTGCGATTCGAGCCGCCAGCAGCGGCCTGGCCGAAATGGGCAACCTGAGCCCGGCGCAGAGCGAACTGGTTTCCCTCATCGATGAGCAGACCGAGCTACTCAATCAACTGACCAGTCGCCTGCTGAGAACAGCCCGGCTGGATGGACAGGCGCTCAAAGTCGAGCGAGTGGCCATTGGCCCCGTGATTGAAGATGTCGTCGCTGCTGCGCGCGAGCAGCTCCGCGGCGTCGTTGTGAATGTATCGGTCGTACGCGAAGACCTCAGTATCCTCTGCGACCGCAGCCTGCTGCAGGCAATGCTCACGCAATTCGTCGACAACGCGGCGAAATATGCGGACGTGGGCACAACCGTCACCATTACCGCAACCGAGCAGTCCTCGGCCGTTGTTCTTTCCGTGCATAACCGCGGTCCTGCCATCCCGGGCGCCGATCACGAACGTGTCTTCGACCGCTACTTCCGTTCCGCCGGCGCGGCGAATCACGCTTCCGGCACAGGAATCGGTCTCTCCGTGGCGAAACAGGCCGCGCTGGCCCACGGTGGCGATGTCTGGGTCACCAGCGATACGGCTCGCGGCACAACCTTCTTCGCATCTTTTCCCGCCACCCCCCAGGGAGTTCAGGCGTGAATCGAGAAACGACCATTCGCATCCTGTTGGTAGACGATGAGCCCGCCATTCGCCGCGCTCTGCGCACCCCGCTGCACGAGCTCGGCTTTCAAACCGAGGAGGCTTCACGCGGCGAGGACGCGCTCCACCTCATCCGGACTCAGCCCTTCGATGTGGTCCTGCTCGATATCAACATGCCCGGCATCGGCGGGATTCGAACGCTGGAGCGAATGCGCGCGTTTGCCCCTCGGCTCCCCATCCTGATGCTCACCGTTCGCGACGACGAAGAAGATAAGGTCGAAGCGCTCGAACTCGGCGCCGACGACTACATCACAAAACCTTTCAGCGTGCGCGAAGTCATCGCCCGTGTCCGCTCCGCCGTTCGCCGCGCCCAGACACCGGAGCGCCCCGAGGATGCCCCCATCCGCATCGGCAAAATCGAAGTGCAGCCCGCGCGCCGAACCGTGAAAAAGTCCGGCCAGGCCATCCGCCTCACGCCCAAGGAATACGACATCCTCTACTATCTGATGGCCCACGCCGGCCGTGCCGTGACCTACGGCAAGCTGCTCAGTTCCGTGTGGGGCGCGCAGTATCGCGAGGAAGTCGACTATCTGCGCACCTTTGTGCGCCAGTTGCGCAAGAAGATCGAGGACGATCCTTCCAATCCGGTCTACCTGGTCACCGACGCCTGTGTGGGCTATCGCTTCAACGAGGAGATTCCCAAGCTCCGCCGCGATGAGCCGCACGCCGGCGAAGCCTACCTTCCCGTCACTTAAAATCGGTGCGCCAGGAGCAGCATCGCTACGAACAGCAGCAGCGGGATCAGGATCAGCACAATCCAGATCAGGCTCCTGCTGCCTTTTCCGGAGCCGCGCCTTCGCCAGTCCGTCAGCTCGTCGCGTTCTGACACGCCAACCCGGTCCAGATGGCGCAGGTCCAGAAGGAATTCCTCCGCGTTCGCGTAACGATTTCTCGGCTCCCGCTCCAGCGCCCGATAGATAACCTCCTGCAGCTGGGCACTGATGCTCGGATTCACCTCTCTCGGCGGCACCGGAGGACGCAGCAGCCGCTCGTTCATCGCCGCCAGCGGAGAGGGTCCCGAGAACGGCACCTTGCCGGTCAGCATTTCGTACAGCATCACGCCTGCCGCGTACAGGTCCGATCGCTGATCGCCGCGCTTGCCCTGCACCTGCTCCGGGGCAATGTAGTCCGGCGTGCCCAGCGCCGGCGAAAAGCCGGTGTACGTAATTCGCCGCGCGCCCTGCTTGGAGGCGATGCCGAAGTCAATGAGCTTCACGTGATCCCGCTCATCCACCATGATGTTGTCCGGCTTCAGGTCGCGGTGCACGACGCCGCGCTGATGAATGTAGGCGAGGGCTTCCAGAATTCCCGAAACGATCCGGATAGCCCGCTCCTGCGGCAGCTTCCCCTCATCGGCAAGAATCCGGCGCAGCAGCCGTCCCGGCACCCACTCCATCACCAGATACGGCCGCGAGGCTTCGCGAGCCGGAAACGTGCGCATCACGTTGGGATGGTCCAGCGTCGTGCCAATCTCCTCTTCGCGCCGGAATCGCTCCGCCAGCGTTGGGTCGGCCTCTGCACTCGCGTGCGGCAGCTTGATCGCCACAAGGCGGCCATCGCGCACATCGGTGGCGCGATAGATCGACGCCATTCCGCTCTCGGCAATGCACGCATCGATGCGGAAGTGATCCAGTTGCTGGCCGGGTTCGAGGGTCGCGGAAGCGCTCATCGGCTAGTGTGGAATGAACTCGTCGGTGTGCATCACAAACTCAGGGTACGCGCCTGAGCCAAGCTCATGCAGGTCCATGCCAATGCGCTCGCCGTGCGGATGCGTGCGGAACGGCAACACCCGGTTCAGCAACCAGCTGCAACCGTAGACCACCGGCAGCACCAGCCCCAGCAGCGTCGCGATGCCCACCAACTGAGCGATCATCTGCCCGCCTGAAGCACTTCTGCTCAAAAATCCCACCGCCAGCAATCCCCAGATCGCCGACACTCCGTGCACAACGATCCCGCCGGAGGGATCGTCGATCCCGCAACGTAGTTCCAGAAACTCGATCGCCGGCGGCAGAACTGCCCCCGCCACCACACCCACCAGCACCGCGGCAGCCGGTGGAACCAGCGCAGCAACAGCGCTGCTCGCTGCCAGGCCCGCGATCCAGGCATTCGCGCAAAGAGAAGCATCCGGTTTCCCAAAACGCAGCCGCGTCACCAGCAGAGCTGCCAGCAGCGCTCCCGACGCACACAGCAAGGTGTTGACTTCAGTCATCGCCAGGGCGGCGCCACCGCTCTGGGTAAAGAAGATCGCACCCAGCAGATTCAGTGCCAGCCAGCCAACCAGCGCCACCAGGCAGCCAAACAGCACGTAGATGATGTGGTGCGCCGGAATCACAGCAGGCGGCCCGCCGCGCGGAAACTTGCCGCGGCGCGGTCCCAGAATCCAAACCACCGCCAGTGCCGCGACTCCTCCTGTCCCCTGCAAAGTTGCCGCGCCGCCAGGATCGGCGAAACCCGCGCCCAGTTGGAACGTTCCGCCCAGTTGGGCGAGCCATCCCCCGCCCCATACCCAGTGCGCAAATAACGGATAAACCAATCCAGCCAGGACGATCGCCAGCAAACAAGCGGGACCCAGCTTCCAGCGATCCGCTCCCGATCCCCAGGGAATCAGTACGACAAACGAGACGGCGAAAATCTGAAATACAGCCGCCGGCGCAGATGTGTCGTCAAGACCGCGCAGGAACAGCGGAGCGGCCCCTGCCCAGTTCCAGTCGGCCCCACCCAGATGCAAGGAGTAGCCGTGCCCGCCGGCGAAGCCTTCGAGCGAAAATCCCCACGCGAAATAGACCACCGCCGCCACGGCGACCAGGCACAGCGCGCCCACTAAAGACTGCGCCGCACTGCGCGAGCGGCTGAGTCCGCAGTTCACCAGCGCCAGTCCAGCCGGCGCCATCGGCAGCACAGCAATCAGCATCAGGCACGCCACAGAGTTCGCGTTCATGGCCGCGCTCCGGCTCCGTCAATGTGAGCGCGGCCTGCCACGAGCAGACCCAGGCATTCCACCAGCAGGCCAGCAACGATAAAACCGGCGCGCAACCCAGCCTGCGGAAGCAGGCACAATGC
>DASZYN010000054.1:0-3012 GCA_035545435.1 Acidobacteriaceae bacterium
TCCGTCAATGTGAGCGCGGCCTGCCACGAGCAGACCCAGGCATTCCACCAGCAGGCCAGCAACGATAAAACCGGCGCGCAACCCAGCCTGCGGAAGCAGGCACAATGCAGCCACCGCGATGATCCATCCGGAAACCAGCAAACCTAAGCCTGCAACCTTCATCGTCGTTTCCCCGTTGAATCTGTCGCGATCATATGCGCCCCCCACAGACCGGAAAAGAGAAGCGCCCCGGTTCATCACCGAGGCGCCCTGTTTTGTCTTGCGCCGCAGGCGCGTCCGCCTGGACGGCCAGTCCCGCCCGCCTGGGCGGCCAGTCCCTAGAACTGGTTCCAGAGGAACTGGTTGTAGACCTCGTGGTGGAACTGCACCTCCGACGGTTTCACGAACGTGCCCAGCAGGCGTGCGCAGCGATCCGCCGATCCCTGCTTCAGATCCGCATAGCGGCTCTTCACGTCCTCGCCCAGCATCTTCGTCGTCCATGACGCCGACCGGAAATCGTCAATTGCCGTGTAGATGTTGTCCGGCAGATACCGCTCCGCCTGGCGCAGGTTCGCCGCCTTCGATGTCTCGCCCTCGATCCCGGTCTGGAACACCGCGAGCATCACCAGATACGGGTTTGAGTCGGGCGCTACCGAACGCACTTCCACGCGCATCGATCGCTCGTTGCCGATCGGGATGCGAATCATCGAGCCGCGATCCACTGCCGATGCCTTGATCTGGTTCGGCGCTTCAAAGTGCGGATCCAGCCGCCGATAAGCATTCACACTCGAGTTCAGCAGCAGGCAAATATCGTTGCCGTGCGTCAGGATGCGATCCACAAATTCCCATCCCGTCGCCGACAGCTTCTCCTGTCCCTTAGGATCCCAGAACAGGTTCTTCCCGCCTTTGCTGATCGAGACGTTCGTGTGCATGCCGCTGCCGTTCACGCCCACCACCGGCTTGGGCAGGAACGATGCCGTCATTCCCAGTCGTGTCGCTACCTGCCGGCAGATCAGTTTGTAGAGCTGAATCTGATCGGCCGCGGCTACCACTTCACCGTATCCATAGTTGATCTCGAACTGCGACGGCGCCACTTCGGGGTGATCCTTCTCATTCTCGAAACCCATGGCGCGCTGCACCTCCGCCACCGTGTCGATGAACGTGCGCAGCGGATCGCCGGGCAGCGAATGATAGTACCCGCCCGTATTCACATACTCGAACTTGCCCGTCGTCTGAAACGTCCGCTCCGCATCCACGCCCGCGAACAGAAAGCCCTCAATTTCGTTGGCCGCGTTCAGCGTGTATTGGTTCTTCTCGAACTGCTTCCCCGCAAACGTCTTCAGCAATCCGCGCGTGTCGCCGCCGTAGGGCGAGCCGTCCTTGTCGATGACGTCGCCGAACACCAGCACCTTGCCGGCACCAAAAATATCCGCCGGCGCATGGTAATACGCGCTCCAGTCGATTCCCAGGCGCAGGTCGCTCTCCTTCTGTGCCGTGAATCCGCGGATCGACGAGCCGTCGAAGGTCAGGTTCTCATACGCCTTCAGCAGAAATTTCTTGTCGTAGTCCAGCATGTGCAGCCGGCCTTCCAGGTCCGAAAACAGCACCGTCACCGCCTTGATGTCCTTGTGATCGGTGAGGAATTTCAGCCGTTCCTCCTGGATCTTGCCCGCATCTACGCGGTTCCGCCGCTGTTCCTTGGCCTTTAGGTTCAGCTCTTCCAGCTCCTCATAGCTCAGCGCCAGAAAGTTCCGATATTCAGTCGACATGCGTCTCCTTGAATGCAATAGATTGGTCGTCGCCATTCGCGAAAACCCTCACACCGTACCCCGCAGCCGCACCGGCCAATCCGGACCGGAAAGTGCCTGCTGCAAGAGACCTTATGAGGAACGTGGCGTTTCGAAGATCAGGGTATCGCTCACGATATAAAGATTTCCCCCTATAAAAATTTGTGATCGGGGAGATTCGCGGCGGTTATGAGGGGCTGCTGGGGTTGTGGCGAATCGGTTCTTCTGCCTTCTCCGGGACCGCTAATCCCAGCTCACTCAGAATCGCCGCCGTATGCTCTCCCAGCAGCGGCGGCGGCAAGCGATACGTCGGCGGCGTAGCGGACATCCGCATCGGGTTCGCGATGCTTCGAACATGCTCCAGCAGTGGGTGCTCCAGCTCAACGATCAGACCGCGAGCCACCGCCTGCTCGCTGCCCAGCGCTTCGTCCACCTGCTGAATCAGCGCAGCCGGGATGGCCGCCTTCTTGAAATCCGTCACCCACTCGCTCGCGTCCCGCTGGAGCAGCACCCTTTGCAACAGCGGAAGAAGCGCCTCGCGGTTCTGAATGCGGAGAGGATTCGTAGCGAAGCGCGCCTCCGCCCCAATCGTGTCCTCGATGCCCACCAGAGCCACAAACCGGCGCCACAAAACGTCCGTCGCTACCCCCAGCACGAAATAGCGCCCATCTCGGCCCTCGAACAACTGATACGGCACGATGCTGGGGTGCGCGTTGCCCCACTTCTCCGGCAGCAGGCCCGCGTTCAGGTAATTGCTGCCGATATTCGCCAGCAGCGTCAGCTGCGAATCGACCAGCGCCATGTCGAGGAACTGCCCTCGCCCGCTCCGATGACGTGCCAGCAGCGCCGCCAGGATCCCGGTCGTCGAGTAGACGCCGCAGATTAAATCCGCCAGCGCCACCGGGTAACGAATCGGCGGATCTCCCTCGCTCCCGGTGAAGCTCATAATGCCCGCCTCTGCCTGCGCGATGATGTCGTAGCCTGCCTGGCCTGCGTTCGGCCCCGACAACCCGTATCCCGTGATCGAACACACCACCAGTCGCGGAAACCGGCCCAAGAGCGATTCCGGATCGAGCGACCGCCGCCGCAGCGATTCCAGTCGCGGCTGATTCACAAGGAACACATCCGCCCTCGCCAGCAGCCGCTCCAGCACCTCGCGGCCCGCACCATCGTCGTAATCGATGGCAATCGACCGCTTATTGCGATTGGCCGCCAGAAAATACGCGGATTCGCTCCCGCAGTACGG
>DASZYN010000055.1:0-3914 GCA_035545435.1 Acidobacteriaceae bacterium
CCGCCCCCGTCACTTTTGACGTTGTCTCCGTGAAGCCTGCCCAACCGGATCCTGCAACCGCCTTTTACTGGCGCTCGACCGGCGATGGATTCTCCGCCACCACCACCGTCCAGAACCTGATTCAGAATGCCTGGGACTTCGTTGTCGAAGACCAGATCGTCAATCTCCCCGGATGGGCGAAGTCCGACAAGTTCGAAATCGCCGCCAAAATGGATCCAGAAGCTTACGCTGCTTTTCGCAAGCTGTCCGACGAAGAGCAGGACCGTCGCTGGAACCGCATGATGCAGGCCATCCTCGCGGACCGCTTTCATATGCAGTCGCACGAATCGCGGGTCTTACCCGCTTACGCTCTCGTCCTCGCCAAAGGAGGACCCAAACTCAAACCATCCTCGGCGCAGGGCGGCGGCTGGTCCACGGGGCGCGGCCGCATCACCGGCCACCGAATGCGTTTGTCGGACCTCGCCGATCTCCTTTCCCATGCTCTCGCCCGCATCGTCGTCGACCAGACCAGTCTCAAAGGCAATTACGACATCTCCCTCACCTGGACTCCGGACGATGAGCGCGGTCTCCCCGACAGCGGTCCCTCGCTGTTCACCGCGCTCCAGGACCAACTCGGTCTCCGCCTCCAAACCACGAAAGCTCCCGTCGCCTCTCTCATCGTCGACCACATCGAGAAGCCCTCGGCGAATTGACGATGACGGCCAGACGCGCCGCTGGCAGTTTCTTGCTAACCGTACTTCGCTAAGCGTTCTTTGCTACCGCTGTCTGCTATCCGCTAACCGCTAACCGCTGCCTCCTTCAAAACACCACCTTCGCCCCGAACTGAATCTGCCGCGACGTCGTCGACGTCGCCGTCACCACCCCCGCGGTCGGCGAAATCCCCGACGTTGCCGACGTGTACACCACTTCATTCGGAGTCAGCAGATTCGTGTGGTTCAGCAAATTGAAGAACTCCGCGCGGAACTGCAGATGCACCCGTTCGCTCAGTGCTGTGTTCTTCGTTGCTGAAAAATCTATCTCCTCCACGCCTGGACCAACGAGCGAATCCCGCCGCACATTCCCATACGTGCCCGTCGCCGGCGGCAGAAACGCATTCGGGTTGAAGAACTGGCTCGCCGTCCCCGGATACAAGCGGCCGTGAAACGCAGAATTCCAGTTCGGCCGCACCGGATTCCGCGTGTCCCCATTGCCGGTCGGGTTATATCCAAGCTGTGGCGAAAACGGGAACCCCGACTGCAGCGTCACAATCGAGCTCACCGACCATCCCTCCGTCGCGACCCGCGCCGGCCCCCGCACATTCGCAAACCACGCACGGCCATGCCCGAACGGCAGCTCCCACGATCCGTTGATCGACACGACGTGCCGCACATCGGTCGCACCCGGTCCCCAGTCCAGCTTCGGCCGCAGCGGAAACTCCACAAACGCCGGCGTGTTGCCGCTCACGCTCGTGTTCCACGCCGACCCATCGTCCAGGTTCTTCGACCACGTGTAGTCGCCGCGCACCTGGAACCCATGCGCCAGATCGTGCCGCACATCCACCTGCAACGCGTTGTACAACCCCACGCCCTGCGAAACCCACGACGTCGTATTCGCCAGCTGTGGATTCGCATTCTTCGATCCCGCCGGATAGAACGCCGATCCATCCGCGAGAAACACCGGCACCGGCTCGTTCATGTCCTCGGAAAGAATCTGATGGTAGCTGTGCGAGCCCACATAGCCCGCCGTCAGCGATGTCTGCGGCGCCACCTGTTGCTCCACCCGCAGGCTCCACGTCAGCACTGCCGGCGTCGCGATATCCGGCTGCACATTGCTCGGCGATACCAGCGCGCCCGCAGGCGGCGGCGTTCCTGGCGTGATGTGCAGATCGGCGACCGCAATGTTTTTGATCGACTCCGCCGTGTTGAAGGGCGCTGTTTGATCGAGCCGATAGTCCAGCGTGTCCAGCAGTCCGTGATAAATACCAAACCCGCCGCGTACCGCCGTCTTCCCGTTGCCGCGCACATCCCACGCAAATCCCACGCGCGGATTCAGCAAAAACTTTGCCCGATTCTTCGTGAGAGCCGCATTGCCGACCACCGGATCCGTCTGCAGCACTCCACCCACAATCGCGTAATTCGAAGCACGCCCCTGGGCCTCATTCCATCCATCCGTCGATTCGGATCGGAATCCGGCGCGCAGTTCGAACCGCGGCCGTACCTTCCACGTGTCCTCGACGAACGCCGCGCCCTCCAGCGACCTCCACCCCAGCTTCGTCGGCGCCGGCACCACCGTGAACGTCGCTACCGTCCCCTGCAAAAACGACTGCAGCGTGCTGAACGACGCCTGCCCGTTCTGATACTGCGCCAGTAAATCGTTCGACTGGATCCGCTGCACCCACCCGCCCGCTTCCAGTTGATGATTCCCGTGCGAGTAATAGATGTGATCGTCCGCCGTGAACAGATTGCGCGCCGTCACGTTGTTGCTGCCCACGTTGGTGCCCGCCAGCGTTACCTGCGAAGCCCCATTGGAAGCCGTGCTGCCGCTGATCACAATCGCGCCCACCGGCTTGCCCGCAACCCATCCCGGCACAGCAACCGGCGAATAGCCGTTGAAGATGTAGCTCGCCCGCGAGTAGCCAAAGCGTGCCGTGTTCAGCAGCCGAGCCGTGAACGTGTGCTGCTCCTGCACGCTCGCCACCTGCTCCCGCAGGCTCTCATCGATCAGGCTCAGCGGATTCTGCGTCGGCGTCTTCGCCGCGCTGTCGTCCACCGTGTACACAGCAAAGAGCAGATCGCGCGAGGTCAGATTCGCGTCGAACCGGCTCGTCCCAAAGTCCTCCCAAATATGCTGCTCCGGATGACTGAACGCCTCAGCGATCCCTCTGCCCAGTTCCGGCCCGTTCGCTGCCGGCCACAGCGCCAGCAGCGGAGCCACCGCTGCATTCACGCCCACGTACTGCTCCGCGCCCGAACTATCCGGCAAATACCCCTGCCGCGCGCGCGCATCGGGCACCAGCGTCACCGCGCTTAAGCCCCAGTTTTGCCGAAACCCTTCGTAGTTTCCAAACAGGAACAGCTTGTCTCGCCGCAGCGGCCCGCCCAGCGAACCTCCGAACTGATTGCGCTGGAACTCCGGAATCGTCCCCCGATCGAAATAATTGCGTGCGTCGAGAGCGCTGTTGCGCAGAAACTCAAACCCCGCGCCATGCACCGCATTGGTGCCCGACATCGTCACAATGCTCACCTGCGCGCCGTCGCGCTTGCCATAACTCGCGCCATAGGTATCCGTCACCACGTTGAATTCCCGCACCGCGTCCACGCCCAGCAACTGTCCGCTCGTTCCGCCCGGCGTTACGTTGATCAGCGATGCCCCCGTGTACTCAACGCCGTTCAGCAGGAACAGATTGTCCTGCGGACGCCGCCCGCTGACCCCAAACATGTTTCCCACCGACGAATTCGAAGTCCCCACGCTTCCCGAGCGCTCCGCCGTGTAGTTCACTGTCGCCGGATTCAGCGTCAGCAGCCCATCGAAGCTCCGTCCGTTCAGCGGCAGCTGCTTCACCTGCCGCTCGTCCACCAGCCCCGACGTCTCCTGCGTCGACGTATTGATCACCGGTCCCTGCGTGCTCACCACGACCTGCTGTTGTATCGTTCCCAGATCCAGAGTCACCGTCAGGTCCCGCGTTTGTCCCACCACCAGCGCAATCCCATGCTGCTCCTGCGTCGCAAACCCTGAGTGCGCAACTGTGACCGAATACGCCCCCACCGGCAACGATGGCGCGGAGAACCGCCCGTCCGCATCGCTCGTCAGCGCCCGCTGCGCCCCGGTCTCATCGTTGCGTACCGTCACGCTGGCCCCAGGCAAACTCGCGCCCATTCGGTCCTGGACTCGTCCCGCGAGCGTCGCTCCCACAACCTGCGCCCGCATTACGGCCA
>DASZYN010000056.1:0-2166 GCA_035545435.1 Acidobacteriaceae bacterium
TGTGCCTTCCAGCAGCACCAGTCCGCCGTCTTTGACGCTGAGGATCACCTGCAGTTTGCAGCTCTTGTCCTCATTGACAATCGGAAAGGGGATCGCGCTGGTCTCGGCGGCGCGTTTGCGATCCGCTGTCACCAGCGCCACACGAATCGCTTCACCCGGGGCCGCTGTGGTTTCAATCTCGACCGGCTCTTCCGGCTTCATCGTGGTCACGCAGGAAGGCGGAGGGGCAGGGGCTGACTGCGTCTTTGCCGGAGCCGTTGCGTTGGGAGCCGGGGCCGCACTCAGATTGGCAGCCGCGGCCGCCAAGGAGTCCGCGCCCGGTGAATCGCTGCAGACCGCCACACCTTTTGCATCGAAGCTGATGCCACCCATCAGCACCTTCGCCTGTGCGTCCAGCGGCCAGCGCACCAGGGTCAGCTTGTCCGTGGGTGAAAAGCCGGAACCGGTGAGGTGGTATTTGATCTGGGTTCCGTCGGCGGTCTTGGTGCGGCTCACCTCGGTCATGGCCAGAGACAAGCCTGGCGTGGTCATCTGCGGACCCCAATGCGCCTGCAGGGCGGCGAGCCGCATGGCGGCGTTCATTGCTTCCTGTTGCCGCGCTTTGTCCTGTTCGGCAGGCGTCATTGTGTGCGCCTCCGGCGGCAGGTCGTGGAGTTCCAGCTTCGGCGGCGCAGTGGGCGCCGGTGGCTGCGGGGAGTTTTGTTGTGGCTGGGTCTGGGTTGCCGGAGTCTGCTGCGAAGAGGGCGTCGTGGACTGCGCGAGCGAACCAATGCTGGAAAACGCTGCGAGGGTGCACGCAGCCAGTACGGATCGGAACACCATATCCCTGAGAATAGTGCAAACCAGGGGGCTCGCGCGCCCTGATTTACGTCTGAACGCGCCGGGGCACGTTCACAACCGCAGGTTGCGCGGCAGGCTGTCGCTTCTTTCGTCGAAATGTTGCAGCAGGGATCGGGTTTTTGGGATCTCGGCCTGGACGATTAACCTCCCGAAACAATGACGCCATGATGGCTGAGTTCCTCCACGACCGCGGCCACGGCACGATCGAAGGCGGCGGGGCGCTCCAGCATGGGATAGTGCCCGGTGTGCTCGAGGATTTTCGCGGCGAAATCCGGTTTGACGGCGCGCACACCGGCAATGTCGGTTGGATAGAGATCGCCGTTGATGGCACGCAGAGGGCAGGTGAGCCGGCGCGCTGATTCATCGGCGCGGTAGCCAGCCAGGGAGAGGAACATCGCGCAGGCCGCTTCCGGCGGCGTATGCGCCATGCGGCGTTCGGCATCACGGAGCAGGCCAGGATCGGCATCGGCGTGAAAGAGCTGGAGGACCATGTGGTGGAGGCTGCCGGCGTAGTCGTCACGGAAGGCTTCGGCTCGCTTCTGGGCCTCTTCTTCGCTCATGTGGTGGGTGAGAGTGTGAAAGGTATCCACGCCAACGATGCCCAGGGCTTTGTCGCCGAGCAGCAGAGCTGCCTCGACTGCGACCGGACCACCGAGGGAGTTCCCGAAGAGGATGACCTGCTGCAGATGTTCAGCTTCGACCAACGCGGCGATGTCAGCGCCGAACTGGGGGAGTCCCCACTTCGCTCGCTTGTAGCCTGACTCGCCGTGGCCGGGCAGATCGGGGGCCAGCACGCGGTATCCGTCAGCAAAGCGTCGCAGTTCCCCATCCCAGAACTGACGATTGGCCAGTCCGCCGTGGATGAACACCAGCGCCGGCTCGCCTGCGCCGGCGGCCGAGTACACGATCTCGACTCCGTCTGGAGCGGTACACATTTTGCGTTCGATCGATGGGGCCATCACACACCTCTCTCGATGAGGACGATACTCCGTTCGTTTAGCAGTAGAAGCGATTTTGACAGGGCGAAAAGAAGGACCCGCCCGAAGGCGGGTCCAGGTTTTGAGACGTTGAGCGGAGCCTTTAGAAGGCGAATCCAAAGTACGGAGCCGCCACGCCCAGCAGGGTTCCGGTGTGGTATGTGGCCTGCGTCCAGGGTGCGGTGATCACGAAGGTCGCCAGCGGTCCGCAGCCCTTGAAGGTCAGGGAGAACTGCGCGGTCGCCTTGCCGCTGGTGGGGATGTCGCCAAGGGAAACCGGGAAGGCTCCGCCGGGCGGGTTGATGGTTGCAGAGCAGCGTGGACCTGTGAGCTGCTTCAGGGTCAGGCT
>DASZYN010000057.1:0-4646 GCA_035545435.1 Acidobacteriaceae bacterium
CGGTGGTGAGTCCGGAGAGCGAGGGGTTTTCGTCGGAGCGGCTGGAAAACCTGCATCGGCTGATCCAGGGGGAGATCGACGCGAAGGAACTGGCCGGGGCGGTGACGATTCTGGCGCGGCATGGGAAGGTCGTCGATTACCGGACCTATGGCGTGAAGGACGTGGCGACGGGCGCAGCGATGACGAAGGATACGATCTTTCGCGACTATTCGATGACGAAGCCGGTGACGGGCGTAGCGATGATGATCCTGTACGAGCAGGGGAAGTGGCTGCCATGGGATCCGATTGCGAAGTATCTGCCGGAGTTTGCGAATCTGAAGGTGTTTGACGGGTTCAGTCCGGACGGGAAGATGGTGCTGGCGGATCCGGTGCATGCGCCGACGATGGCGGAGCTAATGTCGCACTCGGCGGGCTTCTCGTATGGGAGCGGGCATGGGCCGGTGGACGCGCTGTATGGGGAAGTGAAGCCGATGCAGGCGACGAACCTGCAGGAGTTCGTGGAGCGGATGGCGAAGCTGCCGTTGAATTATCAGCCGGGCAAGGCGTGGATGTACTCGGCGTCGATGGATATCGAGGGAGCGATCGTCGAGAAGCTGAGCGGGCAGACGCTGCCGGAGTTCATGCGGACGCACATCTTCGAGCCGCTGGGGATGAAGGACGCGGGGTTCTATGTGCCGGCGGAGAAGCGGGCGCGGTTTGCGACGAATTATCGGGCGGATGAGAACGAGAAGCTGACGGTGACCCAGGCGGGGAGTCCGCCGAATGACTATACGGCTGAGCCGGGGATGCCGTCGGGAGGCGGAGGGCTGGTGTCGACGCCGGAGGACTACTACCGGTTTGCGCAGATGCTGGCGAATGGGGGCGAGCTGGATGGGACTTGCCGTCCAGGCGAACGCGCTTGCGCGCCGGCGCGGATCTTGTCACCCCAGACGGTGAAGCTGATGACATCGAATCATCTGCCGGCGGAGTTGCTGACGGGGCACTGGGGGATCGGGCAGCACATCATGCGGCCGGGGTTTGGATATGGGTTCAACTGCGCGGTCGTGTTCGATCCGGGGGCGGCGGGGCTGCCGGATGGCAAGGGGACGTTCTTCTGGGATGGCGCGGCGGGGACGTGGTTCTGGGTGGATCCGACGAACGATGTGGTGTTCGTGGGGATGATCCAGCGGATGGGCGGCCACGATAATCACACCTTGCTGTACAAGAGCCATGCGGCGGTGTATTCAGCGCTGGTCGATCCGAGCAAATAGCTGTGAAACGGTCAGCTAAAGTCCGGTCAGCTGGTGAAGCGGCCAGCTAAGATCCGGTCGGTGTACAGCCGTCAGCCGAGAGGCTGGAATCCTTTGCGGGCCAGCTGATGTGTCGCCTCGCGACAAAAATGGTACAAAACGCCGCTTGACATATAGGACTGAAGTTGTCGTATATTGATTCTTCGGAAGATGACGTTTCCTTCATCTTGCGTTGGGCCCCTGAAAACAGGATTGTTATGAGGGTGTGATGGAGATCACATGCTAAGGCACTCCTGCGCCTTTAAATAGGACCATTTGAGTCCTATATCGGAGAGAACTTGATGCGATTGGCCAGTGAACGATGGGTTCGTGCAGGGATGACGCTTTGCATTTTGGGGGCGGCAGTCGTGGTTTCTGCGCCTCGTTGCGAGGCACAGGAGCCGCCGTACTTTGTGACGTACTCGCATGCGATGGAGGAGCCGGGAAATCTGGAGGTGGCGTTCAAGGGAGCGCAGGCGGCTCCGCGAAATGCAAATGCGTTCGGCAGCGCGACGGTGGAGTTTGAGTACGGCGCGAAGGCGTGGTGGACGACCGAGCTCTATCTGGACGGGCAAACGACGGCGCACGACAGCACGATCTGCACAGGCTTTCGTTGGGAGAACCGGTTTCGCCCGTTGCTGTCGGAGCACTGGATCAATCCGGTGCTGTATTTCGAATACGAAAACACGAGCGCGGATCGGAGCTTCCTGGAGATTGTCGGCAACGACAGCGTGGACGACCTGTTGCTAACGAACGGGCAGGCGCGGCCGGATGTGGAACGCGAGATGGAGATGAAGCTGATCCTGTCGAGCAACGCGAAGGGGTGGAATTTTTCGGAGAACTTCATCACCGAAAAAAACCTGAAGATCAGCGAGGGTGAGCCCTGGGAGTTCGGGTATGCGGTGGCGGCGAGCCGTCCGCTGACCCTGCGCGCGGGCGCGCGGGAATGCGCGTTCTGCCGGGAGAATTTTGCGGCAGGCGCGGAGATGTACGGCGGGCTGGGCACGACGGATGGTTTCGGGCTGAAGTCGACGGCGCATTATGTGGCGCCAACGGTGGAGTGGAACATTCCGCGCGGGCCGACGCTCAAGTTTTCGCCGAATTTCGGGCTGAACGACAACAGCATGAAGGTGCTGTGGAGGGTGGGCGTGCAGTACGAGTTTCAGCAGTTCTTCAGCCGGTTCCATCATGCGAGAGGAGTGCGATAGATGCGCAGGATGATTGGGCTGGCGGTGTTGGTTTTGGGTTGCGCGGTGCTGCTCGCCGGCGCGGAGGTGAATCAGGACTGGCTGAAGAAGGTGCCGGCACAGGAGCGGACGCGGGTGAATCCTTACGCAGGACAGGCGGATGCCGTCGCGGCAGGAGGGCGGCTTTTTGAGGACCATTGCTCGCGGTGTCACGGCGCCGATCTCGAGGGCGCGAATGGCAAGCCGAGCCTGAAGACGGCCGTGGTGGGCAATGCGACGGATGGCGAGTTGTTCTGGCTGCTGCGCAACGGCGATTTGCGGCATGGGATGCCGTCGTGGAGCGGACTGCCGGAACCGCAGCGATGGCAGATTGTAGCGTTTCTGAGAAGCAGGAAGTAAAGAGCAGCGAAGAAGCGGTCAGCGAGGAGCCGGTCAGCGGAGAATCGGTTAGCTCAAAACCGGTCAGCGAAAAGCCTAATAGACGATGGCAAGCGAAAACTCACCCCAGTGAGTGTGGGCGACGTGTACGCCCGAAATCTGAAAGGAAAATGGCACGATGAGAAAAGCGGTGAAGGCGGTGGCGTGTGCTGGAATGGCGACGGTGCTGACGGCGGGAGCCGCGGCGGTCATCGCTGGTTGCGGGTCGAGCACGGCGCCGCAGTTCCCGGCGGAGGACGATGTGACGCCGGCGGCGGATTCGATTGGCGAGGCGTTGTTCCTGGACACGCGCTTCAACGAGTACTTCGAGACGCACATGACGGGGGTGAACGATCCGCTGGCGACGGGCGATCCGGTGGTGAACCAGGTGCAGACGTCGAATGGACCGATGCCGGGACCGTTTGCGGGACAGTCGATCAACTGCCGGTCGTGCCATTTTGTGACGGAATTTCAGGACGTGAAAGGCGCGGGAAATCGGACCTATGCGGACTTCACGACGCGAAGCCCGATTCCGCGGCCGATGAACGGCTTCGATCATACGCAGCGCAACGCGATGCAGATGGTGGGATCGCTGCAGCCGCACACGGGGCCGGTGTTTCTGCACTTTGACGGCGAATTCTCGGGGGCGGTGGATCTGATCGAGAGCACGATCACGGGACGGAACTTTGGATGGGGGCCGACCCAGTACAAGGAGGCGCTGGCGCATATCGCACGCGTGATTCGCGAAGACAACGGGGCGGGGCAACTGGCGGCGGATCGGCTGAATGGGCTTTCGTACGCAACGATTTTTCTGGGGACGGATTCGCGGATTCCGCGCGATTTGAAGTTGCCGGCGTCGCAGCGGATCGACGTGACGAAGGCGAGCGATCAGCAGATTCTCGATGAGATGGCGTTGTGCATTTCGACGTATATGAAGGACCTGGTGTTTGCGCAGGACGAGTTCGGGCGGTATATCGGGTCTCCGTATGACGTGTTTTTGCGGGTGAATCATCTGCCGGTGCAGCCGAAGGCTGGGCAGAGCATCGCCGACTATAACAAGGAGCTGTACGGGCTGGTGATCGCGCTGAAGAATCCCGTCTACGTGACGGAGGCGGATGGAACCTTCCAGTATCACGATCAAAAGTTTCAGTTTGGCACGCTGGAGCTGGCGGGGCTGAAGGTTTTTCTGAATCAGGCGCCAAGGGCAACGGATGGTTCGCAGCATGCGGGCAACTGTGCAGCGTGCCACACAGCGCCGGACTTTACGGATTTCAAATTTCACAATACGGGCGTGGCGCAGGACGAGTACGACAGCGTGCACGGCCTGGGCTCGTTCATGGCGCTTGCGATTCCGGGGCTGGCGGAGCGGAACGCGAACTACGATCTGTATTTGCCGATCACGGGGAATCACCCGAACGCGACGGAGCGATTTCGGCGTGAGGCGGACGCGGCGGATCCGGAGTATGCGGACCTGGGGGTTTGGAATATTTATCTAAATCCGGACAAGCCGAATCCGCAGGCGGATCTGAAGTCGGTGTTGTGTGCTGCGGGCGCGGACTGTTCGGTGGACCAGGGACTGGGGCGGACGATTGCGGCGTTCAAGACGCCGACTCTGCGCGATCTGGAGGACTCGGCGCCGTACTTTCACAACGGGAGCCGGCTGAAGCTGGACGATGTGGTGAATTTCTACATCAACAGCTCGGGGCTGGCGCGGGCGGGACAATTGCGGAATGCGCCGCCAGAGTTTGCGGCGATGTCGATCAGCGGGGACGAT
>DASZYN010000058.1:0-16865 GCA_035545435.1 Acidobacteriaceae bacterium
GAGGATGAGCAGGAAAAGGGCAGCGCAGCCGAAGCCGATGACGGGAGAGATGAGGAGAACCTTGAAGACGGCAGCGGCCTGTTCCCAGTCCACGCCGCTGGTGCCGGTCCGGGAGTTCATGAGTTGGTTCGCGATGCCAACCCCGATGATCGAGCCGATCAGTGTGTGAGAACTGGAGGCGGGCAGGCCGAACCACCAGGTGCTGAGGTTCCACACGACTGCGGCGATGAGTAGCGAGAAGACCATGGCAAAGCCGGGGCCTTTGCCGACCTGGAGAATTAGCTCGACGGGCAGCAGGGAGAGGATCGTGAAGGCCACCGCCCCCGACGAAGTGAGCACTCCAATCAGGTTCCAGATGCCAGACCAGACGACAGCGACGTTGGGCTTGAGCGAGTTGGTGTAGATGACCGTGGCTACGGCATTGGCCGTGTCATGGAAACCGTTGACGAATTCAAATCCCAGGGCAATAAAGAGCGCGAGGCCGAGGAGAATATAGGGCCAGGCGGAAAGGAGATGGACTCCGGACAGGTCGCGGGCGATCTGAGAGCCGGCGTAGACCAGACCGGCGATCAGGGCCGCTACAAAAAGCAGGATCGCGAAGCGATCCGATGAGGTTTTTAGGTCTCGGTCAAAAAATGAATCGGAATGAGGAATTTTCTCCGGGGTGACAACAACCGGAAGCGGTTCCGGGATGGGGAGCCTTACTCCTGCAGCCATAAAAATGGTGGTGCGCCCTTAGTGTAGAGGGCCGGAGGGAGGTGAGGCCACGGTACCAACGGAGATTACCACAATAACGGACCGACACAACTGGTCCTGCTCCGGAAAACAAAGGGTTTATGGGCCATAGGGTATCCGGAATCAGGAGCCCACCCTCGTTTTGAAGCAGGGCGTGAGGTGGACTCTGGGCGAAAAACGTCGCGGACCTCCAGTCAAGGGTCCGTTTTCGTCGGTGATCGGGCAAATCCTTAAAAAATCAGCCGATATGCTCAGGACGACGCTAGCTCCAGTCGTCACGAGCGGAGAGGCGCTCATTGATGACTTGCTCAAACTGCTCGTGTTTCTTGATGTAGATCTCGCTG
The DNA here is from genome assembly GCA_035545435.1 of Acidobacteriaceae bacterium. Classification (GTDB taxonomy): domain Bacteria; phylum Acidobacteriota; class Terriglobia; order Terriglobales; family Acidobacteriaceae; genus Palsa-343. The sequence goes on from DASZYN010000058.1 coordinate 1,080, forward strand.
AAGCCGCGATCCTGGCGGAGCAAAATCGCTTGAAGGCGGACCAACTCCAGCAAAGCGAGGAACATAGCGACGACGGCGCCAGTTGAGCGCGTGTTAGAAAGCAGCTTGGATAGGCCGACCGGCCGGTCTTCCATCATCAGGCGCCGACGCACGAAGTCGATCATCTGGCGCACCGTAACGGCATCTTCCGAGACGTCGAGGACAGGTCGGTTCTTCGCGCGCTCCAGAATCTCGCGGAAGACACGGACCAGGTCCAGGGTGTCAGCGGCGATGTCCTGATCGGCGTCAGCGACCTCGCGGAATTCGCGCATGCCGGGATTGGTCCAGGTGGCCTCTTCGAGCTGACGCTTCTGCTGGAGCATTTGCGCGGCGTTGCGGAAGCGCTCGTGTTCGAGGAGGCGCTCGACCAGTTCGAGACGGGGGTCTTCCGTTCCGCCCTCGGCCGCTTCGAGGGGATCGCGCGGCAGCAGCATCTTGCTCTTGATGTGGATCAGCAGGGCCGACATGTAGATGAACTCGCCGGCCGTATCGACGTCGGAGGCTTTGAGGTGCTCGACATAGGCGAGGAACTGGGCGGTAATCTTCGCCATGGGAATGTCATAAATATCGATGTTTTGCTTGCGGACGAGGTCGAGGAGCAGGTCGTAGGGGCCTTCGTAGACCTGACCGACGATGACGGAGAAGGGGAAGGAACCTTCGTTGTCGCGGTTGGCCTCCTTCGAACGCGAGGGCTGGGAAACAGGTGCGGCTGCGGCCGTGGATGGTTTCGGTGATGCGGCCGGCGAGGTTTTCTCCGGGGTGGACTGTCCGTTGGATTTCGTTTCCGGGTTTTCGTTGGGGATGGTTTCCAATGTTTCCCTCAAGGGCTGAAGCCCGACTCGATCATGCACTGTACGGCACGGCTGAGGCCACGCCCTTTCAAAACAACTAAGCCGGACCCTGACGTTGGCTGGACGAATCGAACGGAGTTCCAGCGAGACCCATGGCGGAGCGGACCTCGTGCATGGTTTGCTCGGCACGGGCGGTGGCTCGGCGTGCGCCGTCAGCCAGGATATCGGTGACCAGCGTAGGATTTTGCTCGAAGTGCACGCGGCGCTCCTGGATGGGCGCGAGAGTGGAGACGATGGCGTCGGCGACCCAGCTTTTACATTCGATGCAGCCGATACCGGCAGTCGTGCAGCCGTCGTAGACCTTCGCGATGGTTTCCTGGGTGGAGAAGATCTTGTGCAGATCGCCGACGGGGCACTTGTCAGGGTTGCCGGGATCCTTGCGGCGGACGCGCGCGGGGTCGGTGACCATGGGCTTGATCTTCGCGCGGATTTCCGGCTCCGGGTCGGAGAGCAGGATGGTGTTGCCGTAGCTCTTGGACATCTTGCGCCCGTCGGTGCCGGGGAGTTTGGGGGATGGGGTGAGGAGGACCTGGGGTTCGGGGAGGATCTCGGTGCCGTCGGCGCGCTTGTAGAACTGGTTGAAGCGGCGGGCGACTTCGCGGGTGAGCTCGACGTGGGCGACCTGGTCCTGGCCGACGGGGACGGAATCGGCCTGGTAGACGAGGATGTCGGAGGCCATGAGCACGGGATAGCCGAGGAAGCCGTAAGTAGTGAGGTCCTTGCTGGCGAGGTTCTCCTGCTGTTCCTTGTAAGTGGGCACGCGCTCAAGCCACCCAAGAGGGGTGATCATGCCCAGCAGCAGCGGGAGCTCGAAATGCTGTTTGACCTGACTCTGCACGAAGAGCACGGACTTCGCGGGGTCGAGGCCGGCGGCGAGGTAGTCGAGGATGACCTCGCGGGTATTGGCGGCGATTTGCGAAGGGTCGGCGTAATCAGTGGTGAGGGCGTGGACGTCCGCAATGAAAAAGTAGCACTCGTACTGGTCCTGAAGGCGGACCCAGTTGTGGAGGGCGCCCATGTAGTTGCCAAGGTGAAGTTTGCCGGTAGGGCGCATGCCGGAGAGGATGCGCTTGCGGTCAGAAACAAGATTGGACACAAATTCCTTCAAGAGGGAAATGGCTCTGGTTATTGTAACGGGAGCATTGCATGCAGCAGTCCGCGCCTTTGGCGGAAAACGCTCAAATCTCGTTCGCTTGTCCTGCGCTGTAAGCTAGGAGCCGGGACGAACTGTGAAGACGGCGATCAGTGTTTCGAAAGAGGACTACCTCAAAGCGATTCTGGAAGCCGAGAGCGAGGGGCAGACGGTCATCTCGGCGACGCTGGCGCACTGGCTGGCGGTGTCGGCGCCAGCGGTTTCGATGGCCCTGCGGCGGCTGAAGCGGGATGGGTACGTCGAGGTGCGGGCGGATGGGGTGGTGCGGCTGACGCCAAAGGGGCACGAGACGGCGTATCGAACGGCGCTGCGGCATCACCTGATCGAGCGCATGCTGTCGGAGATGTTCGGCATGCCGTGGTACGAGGTGCACGATGAGGCGGAGCGCCTGGAGCATGCGGTTTCACCGGCGTTCGAAGCGCTGCTGATGAACAAGCTGGGGGAGAAGGGCACGTGTCCGCACGGGAACGCGGTGCTCCCGGAGAGCGATGCGGCGCGGAAGCGACATGGCGTGCGGCCGCTGGCGGAGGTTGCGGAGGGCATCGACTACACGGTAACCAGCCTTTATGAGCGCGACGAGAAACTGCTGCGCTTCCTGCAGCAGGCGGGGATTGAGCCGGGCGGCTCGGTGCGGGTGGTGCGGCGCAACTACGATCAGACGGTGGGAATCGAGACGGCGGCGGGGCAGTTCACAATCGGGCCGGCGGCGGCGGAGAAGGTGCGGGTGAGGCGCCGGGGCGGAGCTGGACGAAACGGACACTGATCGAGTAGGTCAGGGCTGAAGAAAACCGAACAGGCTGTGTTGTACGCATGTAGCATTTTCACAGTGCTTCCAGTTCTATCCACACTGCGGGCTGCAGGTGCGATGTGTGCCTTGTTGATGGCTCTCACCGCGCTTCCAGCGCGGGCGCTCGATCCGCATACGGCACTGGCGCAGTACGGCTACCAGTCGTGGCAGACCGACACGGGACTGCCACAGAACACGGTTCATGCGATTGTGCAGGGGCGCGGTGGCTTCCTGTGGATTGCCACGGAGGGCGGTCTGGTGCGTTTCGATGGGGTGGAGTTCAGGACTTACACCCGAGCGAATACGCGGGACCTGCCCAGCGATCTGATCGACGATTTGATGGAGGACGGCGCGGGGACGCTCTGGATCGGCACGTCTGGTGGTTTGGCGCGGATGCGGGATGGCAAGATTGAGTCCTTTAATTCGGACAAGGGAATTCCGGCGACCCAGGTGTGGCGGACATTCGAGGACAGAAGCGGGCGTGTGTGGGCCCTGACGGCGTCAGGGCTATTTAGGATTGAGGGGAATCACGCGCAGCGTGTCGCGCTGGATGCGGCCCTGACAGAGAACAGCCGCATGGTGGAGGGTACCAACGGATCGCTTTGGCTCGGAACGGCGGATGGGCTGATTCACGGCAATAACAAGGGAGAGTTTAGGTCAGGGCCTAACCAGGGACAAGAAGTGGTGGCGCTGGCGACGGATTCGGCGGGGCGTGGCTGGGCCGGAACGCGCTCAGGACTGGAGATGTGTACCGAAGGCGGCGATTGTCATCGTCCTGCGATTCCGCGCAGTGCCGGGGCGATCCATTCGATCGTGCGGGATCGTCAGGACCGCATGTGGGTGGGAACGGACGGCGGCCTGTTCGCGATTACGAATCGGATCGTCGGCGTTGAAGCAACCGGGCGCGTGGATTATCTGTACGTCGATCGGCAGGGAATGGTGTGGGCCGGGACCGCCCACGGTTTGATGCGGGTCGATCCGGAGAAGCCGGAAACCGCGGAGTGGCTGAAGGGCGGAGATGTTTTTCTCAGCGCGGCTGAGGATCGCGAAGGCGACCTGTGGCTCGGTACCGAATCAGGCGGCCTGGCGGTGGTGCGCGATCGAAAATTCTCGACGCTGACGGCCGAGGACGGGCTGACCGACGAATACGTGCTGGCGCTGGCGCAGACGCCCAACGGGCAGGTCTGGGCCGGCACGAAGGGAGGTGGACTGAACGTTTTTCGCGATGGCAAATTTCACCAGGTAACGACCGAGCAGGGCCTGTCGAGCAATGTTGTGCTGGCCGTGGCGTCGGCGTCGCGCGCGGATTTGTGGGTGGGAACTCCAGATGGGCTGGACCTGTTGCACGACGGCGAGATGGCTCGGGTGTTTACGACGGCGGACGGTTTGGCGGATGACTTTGTGCGCTCATTGTTTGTCGACAGCCATGGCGCGCTGTGGATCGGGACTCGGCACGGGCTCTCGCGGTATGTAAACGGGCAGTTCACGACCTGGACGACGCTGGATGGGCTGGGCAGCGATCTGGTCGGCGCGATGGCGGAGAGCAAGGATGGAGTGCTGTGGATCGGGACGCTCGGGGGACTGAGCCGGTTTCGAGAGGGGAAGTTCACAAACCTGACAGTGAAAGATGGGCTGTCGAGCAACGTGGTAACGGCTCTGCATGAGGACAGCGACGAGACACTGTGGATTGGGACGAACGATGGCGGGCTGAATCGTTGGCGGAACGGGAAGGTTGTGAGTCTGGCTGCGGCCGGAATACCGCACCGACTGACCGGGATTCTGGAGGACGGCAGGGGATATCTGTGGATCAGCTCGAACAGCGGGGTTTATCGTGCGAGCCGCGATGGGCTGAATCGCATGGCAGATGGTGGGCCTGCGGTGGACGTGATGCGGTTTGGCACGGCCGATGGGATGGGTATCAGCGAGTGTTCCAGCGGCGGACACCCGGCGGCGCTGCGGCTGAGGGATGGCACCTTATGGTTTGCGACGCTGAAAGGGATTGCGCGCGTCGATCCGGTGCACATGCCGATGAACCGGGTGGCGCCCGAGGTGACGATCGAACAGGTGAGCGTGGATGATGTGCAACAGAAGGCGGACGCAAAGATCAGCGTTTCGCCGGGACACAGTCACTACGAATTTGACTACGCCGGGCTGAGCTTTGTGGCGCCGCAGAAGGTCGAGTACCGGTACCAGTTGGTGGGGTTCGATCGGGACTGGGTGGATGCGGGGACGCGGCGCGTGGCCTATTACACGAATCTGCCCCACGGGCGCTATACGTTTCGCGTGATTGCGCGCAACAACGATGGTGTGTGGAGCGAGGCGGCGGCCACCGCGGGGCTGACGGTGGAGCCGCACCTTTATCAGACGGTGTGGTTCCGGCTGCTGGTGCTGGCGGCGATTGCGGCGCTTGGGTACGCCGCGTGGAAGCGGCGACTACTGCATGTGGAGCGGGAGTTTCAGGCGGTGCTGGGCGAGCGTACGCGCATTGCGCGGGAAATTCACGATACGCTGGCTCAGGGGTTTGTCGCTGTCTCTGTTCATCTGGAACTTGTAGCGCAGCTGATGCGGGGTTCCGTGGATGCAGCCAGGGAACAGCTGGAACGCGCGCAGGCGCTGGTGCGAAGCAGTCTGGAAGACGCGCGCACGTCAATCTGGGAGCTGCGATCGCAGAGCGGGGAGCGGGAGGATCTGGCGGCGCGCATTTTGAAGACGGCCGAAGAGGTGACCGGGCGGGCGCACTCACATGCGCGAGTGCAGATGCATGTGACTGGAACGAATCATCCGCTGGACGAGGATGTGGAGCGAGAACTGATGAGGATTGCGCGGGAGGCGGTGACGAACGCTGTTCGGCACGGCGATCCGGAGAACATTGGGGTACGGCTGGAGTTTGAGGCGGGTATGTTCGGGATGGAGATACGCGATGATGGCCGCGGGTTTACCGGGACCCCGGCGGACGGAGCCAGCGGGCACTTCGGGCTCACGGGCATGCGAGAGCGGGCGGAGGCGATTGGCGCAAACCTGACGGTGGAGAGCAGTCCCGGCCGTGGCACAAGCGTGCGCGTAGGGTTGGTTCTGAAGGGCGAAACGGAGAAACAAACGTAACTATGGCGGATACAATTAACATCCTGCTGGTGGACGACCATCATATTGTGCGTCAGGGGCTGGCCGCGCTGCTGAAAACCGTGCCGGGATTCGCGGTGGTGGCCGAGGCATCCGATGGAGAACAGGCGGTGGAGGCTTTCCGGAAACACAAGCCGGATGTGACGTTGATGGATTTGCGGCTGCCGAAGGTGAATGGGGTAGAGGCGATTGGGCGCATCCGGCAGGAATTTCCGGCGGCGCGCATCATCGTGCTGACGACTTTCGATGGAGACGAGGACATCTACCGGGCGATGCAGGCGGGAGCGAAGGGCTACCTGCTGAAGGGCATGGATCTGAATGAGCTGACCGATGCGGTGAAGGTCGTTCATGCGGGCAAGTCACGCATTCCTTCCAGAGTGGCTGAAAAGCTGGCGGAGCGAATGGGCGGCGCCTCACTTACCGCGCGCGAGTTAGAGGTACTGCAACTGATCGTAGCGGGCAAGAGCAACAAGGAGATCGGGAACGCGCTGTTCATCTCAGAAGCGACGGTGAAGACGCACGTGAACAGTCTGCTCAGCAAGATGGGTGTAGAGGATCGTACGCAGGCGGCAACCACGGCGCTGCAGCGTGGAATCGTGCATCTGGACTGAGGAACAGGGCTTAGAGCACAGAGCTCGGAGCGCAGGAAAAAAGGATGGGCGATTGATGACGGTTCATGGCGGGAAGTGGTTGACTGGTGCGGCGATCGTGGTGATGCTGGCGCTTTGCGCGTTTGCGCAGGAGAAGCGCGGTTCGGAGTGGCGCGTGGCTACAGATGCCGAGCTGCGGTCGGTAATTCCGGCGCGGGCGCCGGTGGTGCAGGAGCGGATCGAAACGGAGCTGCGGTCGGCCTCGGGTATCACGAACGGACACGGAAAATACATCGCGGGCGTGGTGTTAATTACGGCGGGATACTCCGCCGAAGGAAAGTACTCGCATTTCTTTCTGACCCAGGTTCCGGTACGGGTGGGCAACGATACTCGGTTGGCGGCCGGCGAGTATGTGATCGGGTACGAACACGTAGACAATGGTGAACTGCTGATTCACTTCTATCAGGCAGCAACTGGGCGTCCGGTGGGCGATGTGGCGGCGACTCTGTTGACCGGAACCACGCGAGTAGAATCGTTTCGCATCTGGCCGCCGGGGGAGCGTGCCGCAATTCAGATTGGGCGGTTTGGCTTCAGCTATCGGATCGGGAGCTAGCAGGCATGGCAGAGACGCTGTCGCAAAAAGAACAGAAGGTGGTGGAGGCGCTGGGCGAGAACTGGCAGGCGGAGATGCGCGGCTTTCACACCTACAACACGCTTGCCGAGCGCGACGACGATCCGGTGCGGAAGAAGGCGCTGCGGCACATGGCCGAGCAGGAGGCGCATCACGCCGCGATGTGGGCAAAGCGGATTCGCGAACTGGGTGCAGAGCTGCCGAAGTACGAAGGCAGAGAAACCGGCGATGCGGATACGCTGGTGAACCGGCTGGGTGGACCGCAGATGGCGCTGCGGCGGCTGGAGATCGAGGAGAGCCGCGATATCGCGCGCTACGGGCAACAGCTGAAGGACCTGGGGGACGAACCGAGCGTCGCGATTCTGAAACAGGTGATCGCGGACGAGCAGGAACATTACCGCGAGCTGAGCGAGTTGGTGCGCCACCGGTATCCGAAAACGGCAAATACGTCGGAGATGGCGCGGCAGGAGCTGGACGAGTTGCTGACGCGGCGCAATCGCTCCGGGCGGCAGACGGCGGGCTGGATCGGCGACGCGATTTACGGCGTGAACGATGGGCTGGGGGCGATTTTTGGGATTGTATCGGGCGTATCGGGCGCGACGCTGGGCAACAGCAAGTGGGTGCTGCTGTCGGGGCTGGCGGGGATGATCGCCAGCGCGCTGTCGATGGGCTCGGGCGCGTATCTGGCGGCGAAGAGCGAGCGCGAAATTTACGAGGCAGAGCTGACGCGCGAGCGGGAAGCGATCGAGATGAACGGGCCGGAGGCGCGCGAGCTGCTCTCGCTGTATTACCAGGTGAAGGGAATTCCGCGGGACGACGCGGATCATGTTGTGGAACACCTGGCCGAGTCGCCGCAGCAGTTCACGCGAGCGCTGGCGGCGGAACGGCTGAACATGACCGAAGAAGGACTGAGCCAGCCGTGGGTATCAGCGTGGTCGGGTGCGCTCTCGACTGCGGTTGGGGCATTCATTCCCATCGTGCCGTTCTTTTTCATGAGCGGCATCAACGCGGTTCTCGTATCAGCCATTGTGTCACTCATCGCGCATTTTGCCGTGGGTGCGGCAAAGTCGCTGATCACTGTACGGAGCTGGTGGTCGAGCGGCCTGGAGATGACGCTGGTGGGGGCGATTGAAGGCGCGGCGACGTACGTCATTGGGATCGGGCTTGGCCACATCGGGGCATAGACGCGTTCGATAGCCTCCATTACCCTCGGACCCATGGAAAATTCTGCGGTGCTCCTGATCGACTGCCCGGATCGGCGCGGGCTCGTGGCTGGAGTTTCGTCGCTGCTATACAGACACGGGGCGAACATTCTTCATGCCGATCAGCACCGCGATGAGGAACTGGGGCTGTTCTTCATGCGCGTGGAGTGGGCACTTGATGGGAATCCTGGACCGAGTAGCTTCGACATGGCTGCTTTCGAGCTGGAGTTTGGGTCGATGGCGGAAGCGTTTCAAATGCGCTGGAGACTGACCACCAGCGACCACCGCACGCGCGTGGCGCTGTTCTGCTCTCACTACCTGCATTGTGTGGCGGATCTGTTGCACCGATGGAAGAGCGGGGAACTGGCGTGCGACTTCAGCGCGATTGTTTCGAACCATCGAGAAGCAGAACCGCTGGCGAACTTCTACGGCATTCCGTTCATGCATGTGGCCGTCACTGCGGCAACACGCGAAGCCGGAGAACAGCGGCAACTGGCCCTTCTCGCGGAGAAGAAAGTGGAGCTGGTTGTGCTGGCGCGCTACATGCAGATTCTGTCCGCGTCGTTCGTGAGCCAATTCCCTTCGGCAATCATCAACGTGCACCATTCGTTTCTCCCGGCGTTTACCGGGGCGCGGCCTTATCACGCGGCTCACAGCCGGGGAGTGAAGTTGATTGGTGCGACCAGCCACTACGTCACGGAAGCGCTGGACGAAGGACCGATTATCGAGCAGGACGTAGCCCGGATTTCGCATCGCGATCAGGTAGAAGATCTGGTGGCGCGGGGCCGCGATCTGGAGCGGATCGTGCTCTCACGCGCGGTTCGGTGGCACCTGGAGCGGCGGATTCTTCGCTATGGCAACAAGACGGTGGTATTCGACTGATTTTCTGGATGCCGCAGTAGGCCGCAAAGCAAAGGCCGGAGCACTGGGCTCCGGCCTTTGCTTTCGGAATGTCGCTGGTCAGTGGACGCCGAGCCCATCGTGTTCGTGGTAGTTCGGGTAGGCCGGTTTGGGATAGGTCGGGAGCGGATGTTCCTTCAGTTGCTCCATGATGTATTGCGCGGCGCGTTCCAGTTGAGGATCGTGGCCTGCAGCGACTTCCTTTGGCAGGTATTCGACCTCGATATCGGGTGGAATGCCGTGATTCTCGACCTCGAACTGGCCTTTTAATCCGTAGATCGCCGTGCGAGGTGCGGTGATGGTGCCACCATCGAGCAGGACAGGGTAGCCGCCGATCCCGACGAGGCCACCCCAGGTGCGGACGCCGATGAGTGGGCCGAGGCCCGCTTTGCGGAAGTACCAGGGCAGGAGGTCTCCGCCGGAACCCGCGGACTGATTGATGAGCATTGCCTTCGGGCCGAAGATGGCGCCCTGGGGATCGGTGACATCCTCGCCTTCCCGGGTTTCATAGCGCGACATCGGAACGCGGCGAAGCGTGTCGATGACGTTGTCGGCGATGGAGCCGCCCTCGTTGTAGCGCTCATCGATGATGACGCCCTTCTTGTCGACCTGGGCGAAGAAGTAGCGATTGAAGTTGGTGAAGCCGCCGCCGCCGGTGTTGGGCATATAGACGTAGGCGACCTGATGGTGGGTCATCTCGTCGACTTTGCGGCGGGCGCTTTCGATGAAGGCGAGATTGCGCAGGCCGTGTTCGGAATCGACCGCGACGACGGTGACATCGCGCGCTCCGGCGCCGTCGGGATTGGGGCCTACGCGCAACACGACCTGTTTGCCGGCGGTGCCTTCAAAGAAGCTGTAAATATTGTCGGCGGCATGGAGGTCGCGGCCGTTCACAGCAAGGAGATACTCGCCCTCCCTGACGTTGACGCCGGGTTGGGTGAGCGGGGCGTGGAGAGCGGGGTTCCAGTTTTCCCCGTTGTAGATGTGGGCGAACTTGTAGCGGTCGTGATCGACGGAATAGTCGGCGCCGAGGAGACCGGTTTTGGGGGAGTGATCGGGCGTGCGGGGGCCACGGATGAACATATGGCCGACGGTGATTTCGCCGAGCATCTCCTCGAAGAGGTAGTTCAGTTCGTCGCGGGAGCCGATGCCGTCAAGGTAGGGCCGGTAGCGCTTTTCGACTTTGGCAATATCGAGCCCGTGGTGATTGGGGTCGTAGAAGAAGTCGCGTTCGATGCGCCAGGTTTCGTTGTACATCTGGCGATATTCGGCGCGGGGATCGACGTGGGCCTGAAGGTTGCCGAGGTTGAGGGTCTTGCCGGGGCTGGTCTTGACCTCCTCCGCTGAGGCGATGAGCCAGGCGTCGCCCTTCCTGTAGAGCATCTTTTCGCCATTGGCGGAAATGGTGTAGGCGGAGATGCCGGAAAGGACCTCAGTGGTTTCGCGCTTATCCAGAGCATAGCGCCAGAGTGCGTGAATCGGGGCCCCGTTTTGCTGTGAAGGATTGGCGACGGAACTGCCTTCAGCGAGGTAGATCACGCCTTCCTTGCCGGCTTGGAGGTCGATGTAGTTACGCGCCGGGATGGGCAGAGCGAGAATGCGCTGATCGATGCCGTCGAAATCGACTTTGACCACAGGGGGCTTTTTCTCGTCCTTCTTTTCCTTGCCAGACTCCTCCTTCTTTTCTCCTGCGGCCTTCTCGTCAGGTTTTTTCTCGTCGGCCGCGGGCTTGTTTTCTTCCTTTGCCTTCTCGTCATCGCTCTCGGGGGGCAGCGGGGAGGGCAGGTCCTTCGAGAGGACGACGATGTAGGCATTGCTGGTGACGGCGCGATCGAGGCTGGAGAGATCGAAACCGGCAACGGAGGGGCCGACGTTCGTGCTGGCGGTGAAGTAGATATATTTTCCGTTGCGATCGAAGGCGAGACTGCCGATGTCGCTCATACCGTCGGTAATCTGATTGGACTTCAGGGTATCGAGGGAGTAGAGGAAGACGGCGTGCATGTGGTTGTGGAGCTCTTTGAGATACGCAATCCACTTGCTGTCGGGCGACCAGACTGAATTGCCGGCAAAGCCGAAGCCTTCGAAATCCTGGGTGTCGACTTTGACCGGGTGCGGGCTCTCAACGTCGAGATACCAAAGGTTGAGTTTCTTGTCGGCGTAGAGGATGTGCTTCGAGTCAGGAGACCAGCGAGGCCCGTAGAAGTATGAAGGCGCTGGGCCAAGGTCGATGGCCTTCGGCTTCGCGATGCCGTCCTGATCGCGGATGAACATCTGATACTCGCCGGAGGCATCGCTGAAATACGCGATGGACTTGCCGTCGGAAGACCATGCCGGATCGCGCTCGGCGGCGTTCGAGGTGTCGGTGAGATTGCGGGCGTCGCCCTTTTCCGCGGGGACGGTGAAGATATCGCCGTGCGCTTCGAAGACCGCGCGCTGGCCGGTGGGTGAGATGGCGGAATTGAGGATGGTATGGGGATCGATGACGGCGAGTGATGGTTCGAGCGCAGGAAGGTCGCCGTGGAGTGTGATCTCAACGGGGTGTTGTGTTTTCGTCGCCGGGTCGTAGAGATGGATGCTGCCGAACTGCTCGTACACGATGCCGCCGGGGCCGGCGCCGGCGGACTTGAGGTCGAAGCTCTTGTTCTCGATGACCTGCTCGACCTGTTTCGATTGGGTGTCGTAGCTGAAGAGGGAGACGGGGCCGTTGCGATCGGAGAGGAAGTAGACTTTGTCTCCGACCCAGAGGGGGTTTTTATCGTTGGAGTTGTCGCGGGGGATTTTGGTGAGGTTGAGGGAGGCGAGGTCGACGATCCAGATGGGCTCGGTCTGGCCGCCGTGGTAGCGCTTCCAGGCGACCTGCCACTGATTGAAGGGAGTGTAGGCGATCTGTTTGGCGTCGGGGGACAGGGAGGCATCGTCGACCGAGGGAAGAGGCAAAGCGACGGGGAGAGCCGATCCGTCGGCAGGAACGCGGAAGAGCTGGGCGAAGTCGTTCCAGGCAGCGCGGCCGCTGAGAAAGAGAATGTCCTTGCCGTCGGGCGACCAGCCGACAACGCGGTCATCACCGGGGTGGTATGTGAGGCGATGGGGAACGCCGCCCGTCGCGGGCATGGTGTAGACGTCGATGTCGCCGCGAATGCGTGCAGACCAGGCGAGGGTCTGACCATCCGGAGAGAAAAAGGGGCCGTCAACGACCGAAGCGGTTGAAGTGAGGCGGGTGGCTTCACCGCCGGCGCGCTGGACGATCCAGATGTCGTCGGCATGGACAAAGGCGATCTGATCCTTGCTAAGCGAAGGATGCAGCAGGAGCAGAGGGGCGGCGTCTCTCGCGCGAGCCGACTCGGGGGTCGCGGGGAAGCTCGACGCGTGGGAAGCGAACGGCAGGACGAGGAGCGCAAACAGCACAGCCGACGTGTGGCGAAGCACAGACCCTCCAGGATGGCAGAAATGGTGAACAGAAAGTCTACGCGCGTTGTTGCAAGCGCGCTATGCGTTTGGGGCGAGAAGTGTTGCCGGGTTCTGGGGATCAGGGGTTGCGGGGATCGCGCAGGCGGAAGCGGTTGGCGCGGTCGAACTCATCGCGGAGCTGAGGAGTTTTGAGGTTTTCGCGGATGTGAGCGATGCGCTGCTCAAGGGCGTCGAGGGAGCGGGCAATGGCGTCGGAGTTGGTGTGGGCGATGTCGCGCCACATGGAGAAGGGGCTGGCGCCGAGGCGGGTCATCTCGCGCAGGGCGCGGCCGCCGATGGGGAGAAGGTCGGCATTGGCGGCGAATTCGTCCTCGAGGAGCGCGGCCAGGGCGGTGGAGACGAACTGGGGGAGATGACTGATCCAGGCGCAGAGCACGTCGTGGCGGGCGGGGTCGAGATCGATGATGCGGGCGCCGAAGCGGGTGACCCAGGTGCGCCAGTCCTGCACAACCGGCGCACCGCCTTCTGGGTGACTCCCTGGAGTGAACAACCAGACTGCGTCCTCGAACAGATCGGCGTCAGCATTTTCCGCGCCGCTGACCTCTTTGCCGGCCATGGGGTGACCGGGGAGGAAGAGGGGCTGGCCGGGGCCGTTGTATTTTTCGCGGGCATGTTCGCAGAGGACGCCCTTGACGCTGCCGACGTCGGTGACGAGCTGGTCGTCTCGCAGAAAGGGGGCAAGGCGGTCAAGCCATTCGAGGATGGTGAACACGGGACCGCCGAGAAGGATAAGACTGGCTTCGGCTGCGGCCGCGAGCGGATCGTCGGCGACGACGGTGATGGCCTGGCGGCGGAGGGCGACATGGACCTGGCCCGGGTTAGGGTCCCATCCGGCGATGGAACCGGAAAATCCATGGGCACGAAGGGCGAGGCCCACCGACGAGCCGATGAGGCCGGTGCCGAGGATCGCGATGCGTTCGATCATGAGCGGGTACAGGTTACAACTACAGGGCTCAGGGCTCAGGGCACAGAGCTTATATTGTGCGCTCTACGGCGGTTGCGATCACTCGGAGGGAGTCCATGAGCTTTGCGAACTGGTCGGGGAACATGGACTGCGCTCCGTCGGAAAGGGCCTTATCGGGGTTGGGGTGGACCTCAATCAGCACGCCGTCACCGCCTGCGGCTACGGTGGCGCGCGCCATGGCGGGGACCTTGTCGCGGCGGCCGGTGCCGTGCGAGGGATCGCCGACGATCGGCAGGTGGGAGAGCTTTTTTACGACGGGGATGGCGGAGATATCCATGGTGTTGCGGGTATAGGTTTCGAAGGTGCGGATGCCGCGCTCGCAGAGGATGACGTCGTAGTTGCCGCCGGCGAGCAGATATTCGGCGCTGAGCAGGAGCTCTTCGATGGTGGCGGCGATGCCGCGCTTGAGGAGCACCGGACGGCGGACGTCGCCGAGCTCGCGGAGGAGGTTGAAGTTCTGCATGTTGCGGGCGCCGACCTGGAAGAGGTCGACGTAGGGCATCATGAGCTCGATCTGCGAGATCTCCATGACCTCGCTGACGACGAGGAGGCCGTGGGCATCGCCAGCTTCGCGCAGCAGCTTGAGGGCATCGAGGCCGAGGCCATGGAAGGAGTAGGGCGAGCTGCGGGGCTTGAAGGCGCCGCCGCGGAGGAATTTCGCGCCGGCGTCTTTGACGAGTTTGGCGCAGGCGAAGATCTGCTCCCTGCTTTCGACCGAGCAGGGACCGGCCATGACGACGACCTCGTGGCCGCCGACGCAGACGCCGTTAGGGAAGCGGACGATGGTGCCTTCGGGACGGAAGCTGCGTCCGGCGAGCTTGTACGGCGAGGAGATGCGGATGACTTCCGCGACGCCGGAGAGGACCTCAAATTCGTCATGGCTGAAGGCGCCGGGGGTACCGACGCCGGCGAGGATGGTCTGGACGGTCCCGGTGGTGCGGTGGACGTTGAAGCCGATTTCCATCATGCGCTCGACGACGGCCTGAATTTCTTCTTCGGTCGCGCGCTCCTGCATGGCAACGATCATTGGTCGGTTCCTGTCTGTTTTGAATGGGCTTCGCTGGCGGGAATGCCGGGGCGGGAGGCAAGCTCATTGCGCTGCAAGGCGCGCATGACGTCGACGATGCGCTCGTAGATGTGGACGAGCTCAATGTCGGGGAGCGGGCCGGGATTGTGGGTGCGGACGTTCTCGAAGATGACGCGCTCGCGGTTGGGCTCGTAGACGGGGAGGTCGGTGGTGCGCTTGAGGCGGCCGATTTCCTGAGCCGCTGCGGCGCGTTCGCTGATCAGCAGCACGATCTGCCGGTCGAGTTCATCGATTTTGCGTCGCCAGGCTGCTATGTCCATGGTGTTCCTGATGATGGAGGGAAATGGAGAGTGTCCGCAAAAAACTATCGTATACGGGAGACAGGCGGTCGGGCTTCGCGTCCGGCGTCGCGCGGGCGGAAGTACCGATTCAACGGGCCGGCACGGCGGGCTCTTTGGCGACGCCGCGCAGACCCTGGATAAATCGGGCGATGGAGTTTGCGGCTTGCTGTGGGCCGGCCTGTTCGATGGTGGCAACGAGCGCGCTGCCGATGGCGGCGGCGTCGGCGAATTCACCGACAGTGGCGAACTGTTCGGGGGTGGAGATACCGAAGCCGACGGCGATGGGGAGCCTGGTGAAGCGACGCAGGCGGCGGACAAGGTGCTCGGCATCGGAGGCGAGGGATTTTTGCGCGCCGGTGATGCCGGTGCGCGAGACAGCGTAGACGAATCCCTGGGAGACGGCGGCGATTTTTTCGAGGCGATCGTCGGGGCTGGTGGGGGCAACCAGGAAAATCGGGGCGAGGCGATGGCGGTGCAGTGCCTGCAGGTATTCGCCGGCTTCTTCAACGATCATGTCGATGAGAAGGACGCCGTCGATTCCGGCTTGTTCGGCAGCGGCACAGAAATTCTCAAGGCCGAAGCGCAGAACGGGATTGTAGTAGGTGAAGATGATGAGGCCGGCGCCGGGGCGTTCGAGGCGTAGATCGGCAGCGAGGGCGAGCACGTCGTGAAGACGCGTGCCGTTCTTTACGGCACGCTCGCTGGCGCGCTGG
>DASZYN010000059.1:0-8442 GCA_035545435.1 Acidobacteriaceae bacterium
CGTCGTCGCGACGATCGGCGTCGCCACCGCCTTCTTTGCCGCTACCATCGGAATTCTGCAGACCGACATCAAGCGCGTCCTCGCCTACTCCACCATCTCGCAGCTTGGATACATGTTCCTGGGCTGCGGCGTGGCTGCCTATTCGGCCGGCATCTTTCACCTCGTCACGCACGCCTTCTTCAAGGCGCTGCTCTTCCTCGCAGCCGGCTCTGTGATCCATGCGCTCTCCGGCGAGCAGGACATGCGCGCCATGGGCGGCCTTCGCAAAAAGATCCCGGTCACCTTCTGGGTGATGACCGCTGCGGTCCTCGCTATCTCCGGCATTCCGCCATTCGCTGGCTTTGTGAGCAAGGACGAGATCCTCTATCAGGCCTTTCTCTCGCCCAACGGCGGCAAAATCTTCTGGGCTGTCGGGCTGCTCACCGCCGGACTCACCTCCTTTTATATGTTCCGGCTGTGGTACATGACCTTCTTCGGCGAACGCCGCACGCCTGAAGCCGCGCACGAAGAAGACCTCGCCGCCGTCCACGCCCGTTCCGATACAAAGCCCGCCCTCGAAGCCGAGCCGCACGCGCATCCCGTCCACGAGAGCCCCTGGGTCATGCTCGCCCCGCTCGTCATCCTCGCGATTCTTTCCGTCGTCGGCGGTTTCATGGGATGGCCCGAAGGCCTGGGCGGCAGCAACTGGTTCGCCCACTTCCTCGAGCCCGCCGTCAAGACCGTCCACATGACATACGAGCAGGCAAGCGTCGCTCTCGCCACCGGGGCCGCCAGCACCCCGAACGTCTCACCGGCCGGCAACAAGCAGCTTGAACTGACCCTCGCCGCCATCTCCACGCTGGTCGCCTTTCTCGGCTGGCTCCTCGCCTACATCCTTTATTACGCCAAACCGGGACTTCCCGCGCGGCTGGCCGAGAATCTCCGCGCGCTCTACTCGCTGGTGAAGAACAAATACTGGGTCGACGAAATTTACGGCGCCCTCATCGTCACTCCCGTTCTGTTCATCGCCCGCTGGGTATTGGGCGTCTTGATCGACCGCGTCGTGATCGACGGTGGCACCTTAACGGCCGGGTACAGCGCGCAGGGCCTCGGAGCCCTGATCACCCGCATTCAATCCGGCAATATTCGCTCCTACGCGGGATGGCTCGCCCTCTTCGCTGCCGCCCTG
The DNA here is from genome assembly GCA_035545435.1 of Acidobacteriaceae bacterium. Taxonomy (GTDB): domain Bacteria; phylum Acidobacteriota; class Terriglobia; order Terriglobales; family Acidobacteriaceae; genus Palsa-343. The sequence goes on from DASZYN010000059.1 coordinate 1,169, forward strand.
CTCGTTGCTTCTTATTTCGGATGGACCACCCACTTCTTCCTGCGATAAAGGACGAAAGACTCGACCGTGCTGACTGACCACATCCTGACGCTGATCACCTTCGTCCCCACTGCGGGCGCGATCGTCGTCGCGTTTCTGCCGCGCAAAGGCCGCGTCCTGCCGGCCTTTACCCTCCTCGTCACCCTCGTGACCTTTGTCCTTTCGCTCCACCTGCCCGCGCACTTCGACTACTCGAACCATGGCTTCCAGTTCGAAGAGAATCAGTCCTGGATCTCGACGCCTGCCATCCGTTATCACCTCGGAGTTGACGGCCTCTCACTCTGGCTCGTTCTTCTGGCCACCTTCCTCGCTCCCATCGGCGTTCTTGTCTCGTGGCGAGCTATCCAGAACCGCACCAAAGAGTTTTACTTCCTCTTTCTCCTCCAGCAGACCGCGATGATCGGCGTGTTCGTCGCGCTGGATCTCTTTCTCTACTACGGTTTCTGGGAACTTTCGCTCGTGCCCATGGCGATTCTCATCGCGCTCTTCGGCCCCACTCGTGGACGCCAGGCGGCGATCAAGTTCTTCCTCTACACCTTCATCCCCTCGGCGCTGTTCCTGGTCGCGATCCTCTACCTCTACGCCAAAGCCGGCACCTTCGACTTCGTTCAGCTGCAGAGCCAGCTCGCGTCCGGCTCCCTCGGCCTCACACCGCAGGCTCTGTTCTGGATATCGCTGGCTTTCCTTGTCGCTTTCGCGGTTAAAGTGCCCGTGTTTCCGCTCCATGGATGGCTCGCCGACGTTATCCAGGAGGCGCCCACTGCAATGGCCATGGTCGTCGCCGGCAAGCTCGGCCTCTACTCCATCTTCCGTTTCAACCTGGGTCTCTTCCCGGAGCAGGCCCGCGCCATCGCGCCGCTCATGATCGTCCTTGCTGTTGTGGGTCTCCTCTATGGCGCCCTCGTTGCCCTTGCGCAGACCGACATGAAGCGCCTCGTCGCTTACTCTATCCTCGGCAATCTCAGTTTCTGCACGCTCGGCATCTTTTGCTTCGCCCTGGCGGGCCTCAACGGCGCCGTCTATCAGACCCTGAACGAGGGACTTACCGGCGGCGCGCTCCTTGTCCTCGTCAGCGTCCTTTACGAGCGCTATGGCACGAACGATATGACCCTCTACGGTGGACTCGCCGGCCGTCTGCCGTGGCTTGCTACGCTTTTCGTCATCACCTCGCTGGCTTTAGTCGGCCTGCCGCTGTTTAACGGCTTTGTCGGGGAGTTCCTGGTGCTCAGCGGCTCCTTCGCTTCCCATCCGCGATGGGTCGCTGTCGCCGCACTCGGCGTCATCCTTAGCGCCTCATACATGCTCTCGATGGTCCAGCGCATCTTCTACGGCCGCGAATCGTCGCTCGTCGTCAATCGCCCCGCGCCCGACCTCGACTTCCGTGAGCACATCACGCTCTGGCCCATGGCTATCCTCATGCTCGCGATGGGCGTCCTTTCGCCTTACTGGATCAAGGCGATCGAGCCGGCGATGACCCCACTCTCGGGTCCGGTCCCAGCCGTGACCACTCCTCCATCTCCCATTGCCGCCGCCGCGCAACTCCCAGGGTCAGGAGGTGCGCAGTGAATCCAGTGACCGATTTCGCGCGCATCGCACCCGAAGTCCTCTTCACCCTTGGCGGCATCGTCGTCATGCTGGCCGATGCCGTAATGCCCAAAGCCTCCAGCCGCAAATCCCTGGGCTGGCTGGCCGTCCTCGCTACCCTGGGCGCGCTTGGTGTCAGCTTCCGGCAGGCGCAGCTGCCGCCCGGCGACGCTTACTACGGCGTCGTTCGCACCGACGCCTTCAGCGCCTTCTTCCATGTCCTCATCGCCGGCATCGTCCTCGCCACGCTGCTGATCATCCTCGACGCTGTTACGCGGGAAACCGAAGGCCTCGGCGAACTCTTCGCGCTCATTCAGTTCGGCGCCGTGGGCATGATGCTCATGTCTTCGGCCGTCGAACTCCTGCTGGTCTTCATCGCGCTCGAGATTTCCTCCATCTCGACCTACATCATGGCGGGTTACCGGCGCAAAACCGGAAAAAGCCCTGAATCGGCCCTGAAGTACTTTCTCCTCGGCTCCTTTGCCACCTCGTTTTTCCTCTACGGCATCGCGCTGATCTTCGGAGCCACCGGCACCACCCGCATCAACGACATCGCCGCGGCGATCGCGAACACCAGCGTCGCGACTGGCCAGCTTCATGTCCTCCTCTACATCGGCCTGGCCATGGTCATCATCGGCCTCGGGTTTAAAGTCTCTGCCGCGCCGTTCCACGTCTGGACCCCTGATGTTTACGAAGGCGCACCTTCACCTGTCGTCGCGCTGATGTCCACCGGTCCCAAGGCCGCAGCCTTCGCCGTCCTCCTCCGCATCGTCTGGGGAGCCCTGCCCGCCCTTCAGACACACTGGGTGCCCATCCTCTGGTGGCTCGCGGTTCTCTCCATGACCGTCGGGAACCTCGGCGCCCTCCGCCAGCGCAACGTCAAACGGATGCTGGCGTACTCCTCGATCGCGCACGCGGGGTACATCCTTGTGGCCTTCACCGCGCTCGCGCCCGAGGGCATCGCCGCCGCCAGCTTCTACGCTGTCTCCTACGCCGCCATGAATGTCGGCATCTTCGCCATCATCAGCCACACGGGCGGCTACGACGACCACCTCACGCTGATCGACGACTATCGTGGCCTCGCGTACGCTTCGCCGCTGCTCGCCGGCTCCATGGCCTTCTTCCTGATTTCGCTCATTGGCATCCCGTTCACTGGCGGTTTCTTCGGCAAGTTCTACGTATTCTCCGCCGCGCTGCACTCCGGAATGGTCTGGCTCACCATCATTGGGCTCATCAACAGTGGCATCGCGGCGTACTACTACCTGCGCGTCGTCGCCGCCATCTATTCCCAGCCGACCGGGGCAGCGCCCGTCACCGGAGTCGCACGTCCCTCGTTCGCGCTGCTGCTCGCTGTCTTCCTCACCGCGGCGACGACGCTGATCCTTGGCATCGTCCCCGGCAGCGTGCTCTCAGCTGCCAGTGCCGCCGCACGGACCTATCCATCCGCGCCCGCAAGCACAACCCCGCCGCCGGCTACCGCGTCCCGATAAGCAGCTTCCTTCCCATTCCCGGCTTCGCTACCTCTTTCTCAGGCGTACCGATTCCCAGCTCCCGTCCGAGTTCCACCCGCCGTCGACCGTCAATGTTGCACCATTCACGAATCCGCTCTCACGCTCATCCGCCAGGAACGCAATTGCCTTCGCCACATCCTGCGGCGTCGCAAAACGCCCCATCGGCACCCTCTGCGTGATGTCCGCGTCGGTATAGCTCCCGCCCTTCTGATCAGCCACGTCCATTTCCGTCTTCACCCAGCCAGGACACACCGCATTCACACGCACGCCGCGCCCGCCCCACTCCGCCGCCAGCGTTCGCGTCAGCCCAACCAGCCCATGCTTTGAAGCGTTGTACGCTGCGCGATCGGCCACGGCCACCAGCCCCGCAATCGACGCAACGTTAACGACGGCCCCGCTCCGCGCCTCCAGCATCTTCGTGCCAAACACCCGCGCCAGCAGAAACGGCGCCACAAGGTTTACCTCCATCATTCGCCGATACTCGGCCGCCGTGGTCTGTTCCGCAGCGCGAATCAGGCTAATCCCCGCGTTGTTCACCAGCACATCCACGCGCCCGAACCGTTCGAGCACTCTCTGCGAGAATGCCTCCACTACCTCTTCCCTGGTGATGTCTCCCGCGAATCCGAATCCATCCGCGTCGCGCGCCTCAATCGCCGCCACCGCCGCGCTCGGTTCCTGCAGATCGATGATCGCGATCCGATAGCCCCGTTCGGCGAGCAACTCCGCCGTTTGCCGCCCGATCCCCTGGGCTCCCCCCGTTATCACCGCGACTCTTTTATCCCCTGCCACGATCCGCGCTCCTCCGTTGTGCCCTCAGCTTAACAACCCGGCTCGCGACCCTTATCCTGAATGGGCCACATCCAGGCCCGTTTCGTCCACCAGGGAGCCAGCCGCCATGGAAATTATCCGCAGTGGATCTCAACCCTCACGTTCAGGCCCCGCTGACTACTTCACCGGCACCGTACGGGTTGATCCTCTTTTCGACGCGCCGGAACCCGCTCGCGTAGTCGGCGCTCACGTCACCTTTGAACCCGGCGCGCGCACCGCGTGGCATACGCACCCGCTCGGCCAGACCCTTATTGTCACCTCGGGCTGCGGTCGTGCGCAGCGCTGGGGCGGCCGCATCGAGGAAATCCATCCCGGAGATATCGTCTGGTTTGCTCCCGGCGAAAAGCACTGGCACGGCGCATCGCCCGCGACGGCGATGTCCCACATCGCCATTCAGGAAAAGCTCAACGGCAAAACCGTCGAGTGGCTGGAGCACGTCACGGACGAACAGTACCGCGCCTGAGCCCGGCGGCGTTCCAGGAGGCCCAGCCTGCGGTCAGGAAAGCCGCCGCATGGCCGGCGGTAAATCTCCCGATCCCAGCGCCAGCGAGGGCGAACCTCTTCGCTTTGGTTCGGACGCCGAAGCCGGTGCATTCATCACTTCCTTCCACGCCTGCTGGAACTTCGCCATCTCGCTCCGGGTTCCCACGGTGATCCGCACGTGGTTCGGATAGATCGGCCAGGTTCGGCCGATAAACACGTTCTTCTCCGCCATCGCGTCGATGACGCCTCTGCCCGGTCGTCCCGCATCCAGCAGGAAGCAGTTCGTCTGTGAAGGTATGAACTTGTAGTTGTTCGCCGTCAGCCACGAAAATGTCTCGTTGCGAATGTCCGCGTTAATTTTCTTCCGCTCCGGCACCAGTTCCGGCACCTGCAGACTGCTGGTCGCTGCGGCCATTGCCAGCATCGGCAGGAAATTGGTCCCGTAAACCTGGAGCTTCGCCAGCAAATCAGGGCGCGCGATTGCAAGCCCGCACCGCAGACCCGCCATGCCATAGATCTTCGAGAAGGTGCGCAGCACGATCAGATCCTTGTCCGCTTTTACCAGGTCCAGCACCGGGGTTGCATCGGAAAACTGAAGGTACGCCTCGTCTACCAGCAGGACTGACCCCTGCGGTTTGTGTTCGAGTGCATACTGAATGTCTTCGCGGCTGGTCACCGTCCCCGTTGGATTGTTCGGATTGCAGATGTAGAACACGCCCGCATTCGGATCGGCGGCAATCATCGCCTTCACATCATGCGCGTAGTCCTTCGCCAGGGGCACCTTGACAATCTTTGCGCCATTGGCCTGCGCTGCATACATCGGGGCTTCGTAGCTGGGATCGGCCACCACCAGACTCCGGTCCTTCGAAGTGAACGCCAGCACCGTATAGTGCAGAGGCTCGCTTGATCCCGCATATACGCGAAGGTATTCCGGCTTCAGCCCTTCCATGGCACTGAAGGTCTGTACAAACTTCACGGTCAATTCATCGTTATAGCGACCGCCTTCGGGCAAAAGACTGCTCATGGTCGCGCAGGCGCCGCTGCATGGTCCCAGGGGGTTCTCGTTTGAGTCGATGCGCACGGATCCGGGCGGAAAGTCGCGGACGATGCGTGTGCGTTGCGCGCGCGCCAACTCGGGCTCGGTGAGAATGGGCACGGCGGCAGCCGCGGTTGCAGCGGCGGCTAAACCAAAGAAGCTGCGGCGAGAGAGATTCGTGGTCACCTGTGCCTCCCTGAGGTGGAGATTAGGTCCGAATGACTTTCCCGAATGGCATCGTGGGGAACGCGATCATTGTGCCACAATTTGGCTGCGCTTTCCCAAAAAGCCCATTCCCCCGCGCCAAATGGAGAGAATGCCAGAGGCGCAGGGCGCGGTTTGTATCGGCCATCACATTCCCCAACCGGGATCGCTTTCGGCCACGATTCACGAGGCTGTACACAACTTTTGGGGTAGTTGAAATCGCCTTCCTGTGCCCACCATCACATACAGTTGTGCAGGCAAAAGTGGAGCATTAAGTCCCGGAAAGGAGGGTTATTATGCCGAATCGAATCCACGTCGCATTCGTGGCGGGGCTGCTGGCCACCGCCGCTTTCGGAATAGCCCAGACAGGACCTGTCGTCAAACAGGTACCGGTACGGCCCACATCAGCCGCATCCGGGAAACAGATGTATAACGCATATTGTGCCGTTTGCCATGGTGCCGACGGCAAGGGCGGCGGACCTGCCGCGGTAGCTCTGAAAGACGTACCCAGCAACCTGACGCAGCTTGCCAAAGACAATGGCGGCAAGTTTCCCGAGACCCATATCTATTCCGTATTGCAGTTCGGCATGGAAGAACCAGCGCACGGCTCGAAGGACATGCCTGTATGGGGTCCGGCACTTCGGTCTCTCGACCGCGGCAGCCCATCGACCGCAATGCTGGAACACCAGCGGCTCGCGAATCTGACGAACTATCTGAAGACTCTCCAGCAATAGGGCTCTTCTCCAAACAAAAACCCCCTGCCGCGGTCCCGCAGCAGGGGGTTTTTATTGAACGATTCGATTTACTTCACCTTCATCAGGATGATGACGAAGGTGAACAGTGCCAGCGATTCCATGAACGCCAGACCGAAGATGAGGAAGAGCTGGATCGCCGCGCGCGCTCCAGGGTTGCGTGCCACGGCTTCGGCGGCCGATCCGGCAGCGCGGCCCTGTCCCAGACCGCAGAGTCCGGAGGCGAGCGCCATGCCGATGCCGGCGCCGATCGGCACCCAGCTGTTGGAGGAGCTGCTACCGCCAGCCGCTTGTGCAAACGCCGGGGAGGCCATGAACAGCGCCGCCAGGGTCATGAAGAGATATTGCAGTTTCCGCATTGTTTCTCCTGCTTCCGTAAGATTGCCGCCAGTGGGTGGTTGAGGCTCACCGTGCTGACCCCCTCACGCTGAACGGCTTTCCATTCCGGAGTGGAAGCGGTGCTCCGGAAGGAAATCTCTAATGGCTTTCTGCGTGCTCGGTCGCCAGGCCCAGATAAATCATGGCGAGCAGCATGAAAATGTAAGCCTGAATGAGCGCGACAAACAGGTGCAAACCCAGTCCGGCGATGGGCAGCGCCAGAGGAATCATCGAGAAGAAGATGATGGTGATCATGTCGCTGGCCAGCATGTTGGCGAAGAGACGAACCGTGAGCGACAGGATGCGGGCAAAGTGCGAAATGATCTCAATGGGGAACATCAGGGGGGCGATCCACCACACGGGCCCCATGAAATGCTTCAGATAGCCAATCGGACCCTGAGCTCGCAGCCCGTGCCAGTGGTAGTAAAGGAACGTGAAGATGGCCAGTCCCAGCGGAAC
>DASZYN010000060.1:0-1724 GCA_035545435.1 Acidobacteriaceae bacterium
GTCAGCAGTTGACCGCATGTCGACGCCGCATGCGCAGAACGAAAAGAGGCACAGGCATCGCCTGTGCCCTCTCGTGCAGCTTGTCCTGCTAAATGACCCGCAACAGCAACAGTACAACCACAATCAGCAGGATCAGTCCCAGTCCGCCACTCGGGTAGTAGCCCCAGCCGCGGCTGTACGGCCAGGCAGGAACCGAGCCAATGGCCATCAGGATCAAAATGATAAGCAGAATCGTAATCATGGGTGTCCCCCGTGCGCGGGAGTCTTATGCGCTCCCGGGCTTTACCACAAGATGCGCTCTGATTACGGCAGGGATGTTTGCCTCAGCAAATTAAGAATTCCGGTCCGCGGGCAACCTAAATGGAACTGCAGACGGATGCTTGCTCAACCCACACGGAGTGGCGGTTCCGCTTGCGGCAACTCTGCCAGTTTCCGTGCCCGCCGGAACACGCGCAGCATCATCGCCGCTGTCAGCTTTCCTGTATTCGTGTTTTGCAGCGATGGGTGGTAGCACCCCACCAGCCACCGCCCTCCGGGAATGGGATATTCCACCCCATGCCCGAAGACCAGTTCTCCACGACGGTCGATCTGCCCGGTACGCAGCAAGTGTGCCACGACCCCGTCGAAGCCGATCTTTCCCAGGCACACGATCACGCGCACTTCGCTCAGGTGCGCGATCTCTTCATCCAGAAACGGCGCGCAGTTCGCAATCTCCCCTGGCAGCGGTTTGTTGCCTGGCGGCGCACACCGCACCACGGCTGTGATCCACGCATCTCGTAGTTGCATCCCATCGTTTCGATCTCGCGACGATGCCTGCGATGCAAATCCCGCCTGATGCAGGAGCGGATACAGAAAATCTCCCGAGCCATCGCCGGTGAAGGGCCGCCCCGTCCGGTTCGACCCATGCGCGCCTGGAGCCAGTCCCACAAACAGCACGCGCGCATGCGCATCTCCGAACGACGGCACCGGCCTGCCCCAGTACTCCCACTCGCGATACGCTCGCCGCTTGAGGCGCGCCACCGTCGTACAGTGCTCGCGCAGCCTCGAACAGCGCTCGCACGCCACGATCCGCTCATTCAGTTCAGGCAGGTTCACGATCGTCAGTTTCGAGCCCGGGGTTGTATGTTCGGTACCAGCTGCCACATCGCCGATTGTAGTGGGCAACAGCAGCAGACGCCGCCAGGCGTAGAATGGTGCCGCTTCAGAAAGCGTTTTCGCGCAGAACCGTTTTCCTACCGGAGACTCATCGCATGTCGAATCGAACGAAGCTCGTGATCGCGCCCCTCGCTTTGTCCCTCGTCGCCTTTCTTCCTGGCTGCAAGCAATCCCAGCCCGCGCCCGAAGCTACAACGCAGCCGGCGCAACCAAGCGTTCCGCAAATTGGCGGTCAGCCGGTCGTCAAAATCACCCGGCCCGCCACCAGCAATGCCCAGGGGATGGAGTTTCTCTCCGCCACGATCCTTCCTGGTCGCGGCATGAACCTCTTCCAGATCACGGCCAACGTGCCCGGCAAAGGTGAGATTCCCATCCTCGCTTCGCCCACCCTGGAGGAAGCCGCCCAGGCGCTCAACGGCGGACCCGCTGACGACAACGGCAACGCCAGCTTCTCCTTTGGCGGCGCTTTTCTTGTTCCTTATCCCAACCGCATCGTGGGCCCGCTCTCACCCGATGGAAAAACAGTCACGACCAAATGGCATGGCAAGACCATCACGCTTCCAGCGAAC
>DASZYN010000061.1:0-2249 GCA_035545435.1 Acidobacteriaceae bacterium
GAAGCTGAAGGCGGAGATCGCCCGCATCCTCAAGGAAGAGGGCTACATCTCGAACTTCAAAACGACCGAAGAGAACGGACGCGCGGTGCTGCGGGTCTATCTGAAGTACGGTGCCAACAACGAAGCGGCCATCCGTGACCTCGAGCGCGTTTCGCGTCCCGGCTGCCGCGTGTATATCGGCCGCGACGAGATTCGCCGCGTGCAGGGCGGCCTCGGCATCAGCATTCTCACCACGCCCCGCGGCGTCATGACCGGACGCCAGGCGCGCAGGGAAGGCGTAGGCGGCGAACTGCTGTGCGAAGTTTGGTAAGACCAGCCAATAGCTCCTGGCTAACAGCTGTTAGCTAAGCGCTGTTTGCTAAACGCTGCCGGACTTCAGTCCGGCACCGGCTGCAGTGGAACGGCAAGGCACCGCCGGGACTCGCAAGCCACGAAGGATTTGAACGATGTCGCGAATTGGAAACAAACCGATTGTGTTGCCCCAGGGCGTCAAGTATTCGTTCCAGGGAAACGTCGTCACCGTCGAAGGACCGAAGGGCAAGATGGTGCAGTGGATTCCCGCCGGCATCAACCTCGAGCAGAAGGACGGTCATCTGCACGCGGTGCGCGAAAACGACTCCCAGGCCGCAATCCACGGACTGGCGCGCGCGCTGGTTTCGAACGCCGTGGAAGGCGTGACGAAGGGCTGGACGAAGGATCTGGACATCGTCGGCATCGGCTATCGCGCGGAACTGAAGGGCAAGAACACCGTCGTGTTCACCCTCGGCTACTCGCACCCCATCGAGTTTCCGCTGCCCACCGGGATCACCGCGACCATCGATCCGAAGCAGACAAAGGTCACGATCAGCGGCGTCAATCGCCAGCAGGTAGGACAGGTGGCGGCCGATATGCGTTCCCTGCGCAAGCCGGATCCGTATAAGAACAAGGGCGTCCGCTACTCCGATGAGCGCCTGAAGAAGAAGGTCGGCAAGACAGGAGCGAAGTAAGGCAGAGTTTAGAAATCAGAGTTTGGAGTTTAGGAGGGCCGCAGTCAGGGGCCCGCTAAAGGGCAAGAGTTAGAAGGTTGGTTAAGTCCGAGTCGACCTAAACGCTAACCGCTAAACGCTAACCGCTGCAGTTAAAACCGAACGGGGCCGCAGGGCGGCTCCGCCATTAGGAAGGAAGAACAAAGATGATTCCGCAGAGGAAAAGAAACGAGATTCGTCAGCGCGTGCACACGCGCATCCGGCGCCGGCTGGCCGGGACTGAGGAGCGGCCACGGCTCAACATTTACCGCTCGCTGAACCACATCTACGCGCAGGTTATCGACGACGCAAAAGGTGTCACGGTCGTCTCGGCCTCGACCGTGGCCTCCAAAGCGAAAACCGGCGGCAATGTGGCGGCAGCCAAAGAGATCGGCAAACTGATCGCCGAGCGCGCGAAAGAGAAGGGCATTAAGAAGGTGGTCTTCGACCGCGGCGGCTATCTGTATCACGGGCGCGTCAAAGCGCTGGCGGATGCGGCAAGAGAAGCAGGGCTTGAGTTCTAAAAGCAGCGCAGAGTGTAGAGCGGATAAGTTTGCCTTTTATACGCTGAACGCTCGACGCTAAACGCTGTACTGAAGGAAAATATGGCGACATTAAGAAAGAAAATCGATGCGGGACAGTACAACCTGAAGGATCAGGTCGTGGCGATCAACCGCGTCACCAAGGTCGTAAAGGGCGGCAAGAACATGTCCTTTGCGGCGCTGGTGGTGGTGGGCGATCCAGGCGCGGGCGTTGTGGGCTACGGCTCGGGCAAGGCGCGCGAGGTTCCGCAGGCGATCCGCAAAGGGATCGAGGCGGCGAAGAAGAACCTCGTCCGCGTGAACCTGACCCAGACCACCATTCCGCATCAGGTACTGGGGCGGTTCGGGTCCGGCCATGTTCTGCTCAAGCCGGCGCCGGAAGGCACTGGCGTGATTGCCGGCGGCGCGGTACGCGCGGTCATGACCTCGGCGGGCGTGCAGAACGTGCTCACCAAGAGCCTCGGCACCGCCAATCCGCATAACGTGATCAAGGCGACCTTCGATGCGCTGGTGCAGCTGCGCGATCGCGCCGAAGTCGCCGCAATGCGCGGCAAGCAGGTGCAGGAGATCTAACCATGGCGCAGAAGAAAGCAGCAGCGAAGGCGGCGGAAAAGGCGACCATCCAGATTCAGTACTTCCGGTCGATGATCCAGGCGCCCGTCAAACACAAGAAGGTCATTAAGGGCCTGGGCTTCACCCGGCT
>DASZYN010000062.1:0-5565 GCA_035545435.1 Acidobacteriaceae bacterium
GGATCCAAACGGAGCGGGCTTACCGAACTGGCCGAAATACAGCGGCGCCAGCGATGCCCTGATGGACTTCACCAACAACGGGCCCGTCGCCGGCCCCGATCCGTTGAAGCAGCGGCTGGATCTGGCGGAGCAACTCGCGACAAAACCTGCCGCGAGCACGGAGTCGAACGACGTCAAGGCCCAACCGAAATAGCGGGACAACCGAAATCCAGGGGAAGTTCAACGATGAACGCACGAAAGATCGGGAGCGTCGCCATTGGAGCGGCCGCCACCTTTGTCCTCCTTGCTGTGACCCACGCAGCACAGGCGCAATTGGGACCGCAGAAGCAGGAACCGAAAGGTCCGTGGGCGGACAAGACTCTTTCACCGGATCGGCGCGCCGATCTGGTGATTGAAAAGATGACGCTGGACGAGAAGATCCAGTTGCTGCATGGGCAGGGGTGGAAGTCGCTGTTTACGCCGGCGGAGTCGGGATCGGGGGTGCGTTCGCTCGGAGGCGCGGGCTTTGTTCCCGGCATTCCACGCCTGGGCATTCCGGATGTACAGATGTCGGATGCCGCGGTGGGGGTGGCGCGCGGAGCACAGAAGAGCCGGTATTCGACGGCGCTGCCGTCCGGAACGGCGCTTGCGTCGAGCTGGGATCCGAAGGTCGCGTATGAGTATGGAACGCTGATTGGCACCGAGCTGCGCGATCAGGGATTCAACATGTCGCTGGGCGGCGGCGTGAACCTGACGCGCGAGCCGCGCAACGGGCGCACGTTCGAGTACGAGGGCGAGGATCCGATCCTGGCCGGCACCATGGTGGGCCAGATGATGAAGGCCGAACAGGCGCAGCACGTGATCGGCGACATCAAGCACTACGCGGTCAACGATCAGGAGGATGGGCGCAACTATGTCAATTCGATCATTGATGAGCGCGCGCTGAGGGAGAGTGACCTGCTGGCGTTTCAGATCGGCATTCGGGATTCGGACGTGGGCGCGGTGATGTGCTCCTACAACATGATCAACGGAACGTACGCCTGCGAGAACGAGCACACACTGCGGGATGTGCTGGATCACGACTGGAAGTTTCCCGGGTTTGTGGTTTCGGACTGGGGTGGCACGCACAGTACGGTAAAAGCGGCGAAGGCGGGCCTCGATATCGAGATGCCGGGCGACGATTATTTTGGCGCGGCGCTGAAGAAGGCGGTGCAGAGCGGGCAGGTATCCCAGCAGTTGCTTAATGAGATGGTGCACCGGGTTCTGCGGACGGAATTTGCGACGGGCATCATCGACGATCCGGTGAAGACGAAGGTGGTGGACGTATTTCACGGCCTGCATGTGGCGCAGCACGTGGAGGAACAGGGCTTGGTACTGCTGCGCAATGAGGATCATCAGCTACCGCTGGACGCGAGCGCGATTCACTCCATTGCTGTGATCGGGGGCCATGCGGATGCGGGCGTGATGTCGGGTGGCGGATCAGGGCAGGTCGATCCTGCCGGGGGCAATGCTGTGGCGCCTCCGCCGGGAAGCCCGACCGGACTGGAGGCTCTGCTGAGCGAGCAGGTCTATCACCGCTCGGTTCCGCTGGAGGCGATTCGGCATCGCGCGATGAAGGCGAAGGTGGAGTTCAATGCGGGCACCGATCCAGCGGCGGCGGCGGCGCTGGCCAAATCTTCCGATGTGGCGATTGTGTTCGCGGTGGAGCACGAATCCGAGGGCAGCGATCTGCCCAACCTTTCGCTGCCGAACGATCAGGACGCGTTGATTGAGGCGGTGGCGGCGGCCAATCCGCATACGATTGTCGTGCTCGAAACCGGCGGCGCGGTGACGATGCCGTGGATCGATCACGTGAGCGCGGTGCTGGAGACATGGTTCCCGGGGATTCGCGGCGCGCAGGCAACGACGGCGATTTTGTTCGGCGATGTGAATCCGTCGGGGAAACTGCCGCTGACTTTCCCCAGAAGTGAAGCAGATTTGCCGCATCCGGTGTTGACGCATCAGCCGAAGGGACCGATGACGCCGATGCCGGGGATGCCCGACTGGAAGGTCAACACGAAGACCTTCAGCATGAAATACGACGAAGGGCTGAAGGTCGGCTACAAGTGGTACGACGCGGAGAACAAGACACCGCTGTTCCCGTTTGGGTTCGGGCTGTCGTACACGACGTTCGCTTATTCAGATCTGAAGGTGGAACCGGCGGATGCGCTGCAGGTGAGCTTCACGGTGCGCAATACCGGCGAGCGGGCGGGGGAGGAGATTGCCGAGGTGTACGCGGCATTCCCCGCCGATGCGCAGGAGCCGCCGCGACGCCTGATCGGATGGCAAAAGGTTGCGCTGGGGCCGGGCGAAGAGAAGACGGTGACGCTGCACGTGGAGCCGCTCTATCTCTCGATTTACGACGTCAGCAGTAAAGGATGGCGGCTGGTGCCGGGCCAGTACACGATTTCGGCCGGTGGATCGTCGCGGGATTTGCCGTTGACAAGCAGCGTGACGCTGGCCGAGCAGCACTAAAAAAGTTCACAACTCGCTATGGGCGATCCTCCCGGGTCGCCCTTTTTTTGCTTCAGAGCGGGCCGGAGAGCGGTCTTGCAGAGAGGCGAAGAGAAGACGAAAATGGGGCGTGGCTTCTGCTGCCCAAAACGCCGGACCTCGGCTGCGCTGGCTTTTTCTCGATCTGAATTCCTACTTCGCTTCGGTGGAGCAAGAGTTGCGACCGGAACTGCGCGGGCGTCCGATTGCGGTGGTGCCGGTGATGGCCGATACCACGTGCGCCATTGCTGCGAGCTATGAGGCGAAGGCCTTCGGAGTCCGCACCGGCACGCAGATCGGCGAAGCGAAGCGGATGTGTCCGGGGCTGGAGCTGGTGGAGGCTCGGCACGAGGTCTACGTGGACTACCACAACCGGATTGTGGAAGCGGTGGAGCGCTGCGTTCCGGTGGCGGCGGTGATGTCGATCGACGAGATGGCGTGCAGCCTGATCGGGCGCGAGCAGCCGCTGTTTGCCGCGATGGACCTTGCGCGTCGCGTCAAGGCTTCGATTCGCGAGAATGTCGGCTCCACGCTGCGCTGTTCTGTGGGGCTGGCGCCGAACCGCTACCTGGCGAAGATCGCGTCCGATATGGACAAGCCGGACGGTCTGGTGGCGCTGACGCAGGATCTGCTGCCTGGAGCGCTTTTGCACCTGACCTTGCGTGATCTTCCTGGAGTGGGCGCGCGCATGGAGAAGCGCCTGCACGAGCAGGGCATCCGCACGATGGATGCGCTGCTGGCTCTCGATCACGAGCAGATGAACCACGTGTGGGGCGGGGTCGGCGGCGAGAAACTCTGGCACTGGCTGCGCGGCGAGGATTTTCACGATGCCGAGCTGGAACATCAAAAATCGATCAGCCAGAGTCACGTGCTGCCGCCCGAGCTGCGCACGGAAGAGGGCTGCTATGCGGTGGCGCACAAGCTGCTGCACAAGGCGGCGATGCGTCTGCGGGCCGCGCGGCTGTGGGCGACGCATGTCACGCTGACGATCAAGTATGCGACGAGCAAAGCTGAGGCGAAGGGCCAGCATTCGTCGGGGATTCATCAAACGGCGTGGTCGCAGGGGCTGGCGGTGATTGAATGCCAGGACAACCAGACGCTGATTGAGACGCTGCAAAAACTGTGGGCGGCGCGACCGCAGGATGAGAAGCATCGCAAGCCGTTCTTCATCGGCGTGTGGCTGGGAGAGCTGGTGCCGGATCATCTGCACACGCTGAGTCTGTTTGCGGGGCTCGAGACAGAGACGAAGCGGACGCGGCTGACGAGCACGATGGACGCGCTCAATCAGAAGTACGGGACGTCGACGCTGTTTCCGGCGAGCATGCTGCTGGCGCGGGCGGCGGCGCCGACGCGGATTGCGTTCACCAGCATTCCGGATTTGTTCTGAGGGACCGGGGACTGGGGACTGGCCGTCCAGGCAGATGTGCTTCGCACCGTTCCAGTCAACGGCGGGCTTGAGGGGGTCAGGTGGGGAGAGGCGTGAAAGAATGAAAGCAACACGCCATGGATCACGAGAACTTCCCTGCCCCTGTTGAGTCGTCGAACGAGACGCCGGAACCCACCACAGAAATTCCTTCGGAATCGGCGGCTGAAGTGTCCTCCATTCTGGAGGCCGCGGTGCCGCTGCCGCCGGAGGCGCCTCCGACACCCGCGGAACCTGTTGAATCGTTCGCCGAACTGCTGTCCGAGTTCGAGCAGGAACACAAGAGACCGGCGGAGAACCGCCAGGTGGAGGCGACCGTCATTTCGGTTTCGGCGGACACGGTCTATCTCGATATTGGATTCAAGGTGGAAGGTGTGTTGCCGCGCGCCGCGTTTGAGAACAACGCCGACGAGGTGAAGCCGGGCGACAAGGTGCATGTCTCGATCAAGAGCCGCAACGCTGAGGGCTACTACGAGCTGTCGCGTTTCAAAGTGAAGCAGCCGACGGATTGGACGTCGCTGCAGGCGGCCTTTGCGGAGAAGGCGACGATTGCGGGAACGGTGACGGGCGTGGTGAAGGGCGGTCTCACGGTGGACGTGGGCGTGCGCGCGTTTCTTCCGGCTTCGCGCAGTGGCGCGCGCGACGCGAAGGAGATGGGCGAGCTGGTGGGCCAGTCGGTCGAGGTGCGCATCACCAAAGTCGACGAAGCCGATGAAGACGTGGTGGTGGATCGGCGCGTGGTGCTCGAGGAGCAGGCGCTTACCGCGCAGGCCAGCCGCTGGTCGTCGCTGCAGCCGGGCGAGGTGCTCGAAGGCAAGGTGCGCAGCCTGATGAGCTATGGCGCGTTTGTGGATTTGAGTGGGATTGACGGGCTGCTGCACATCAGCGATATGGCGTGGAGCCGCGTGGAGAAGCCGGAGGATCTGCTGAGCGTCGGCCAGGAGATTCGCGTTAAGGTGCTGAAGATCGATCCGGAAACACGCCGCATTTCACTCGGGCTGAAGCAGCTGGAGCCGGAGCCTTGGGAGACGGCGGGCAACAAATATAAGGCTGGCGAGCGCGTGCGGGGCACGGTGACGCGGCTGACGGATTTCGGCGCGTTTGTGGAACTGGAGCCTGGCATCGAAGGCCTGATCCACGTGTCGGAAATGTCGTGGGTGAAGAAGATTCACAAACCCAGCGATGTGCTGAAACAGGGCGATGTGGTTGAGGCCGTGATTCTCGGCGTGCAGCCGGCGGAACGGCGCATGTCGCTCGGGTTGAAGCAGGCGTTGGGCGATCCGTGGGCGGACGCGGCGCGGAAGTGGCCGGCTGGTGCGGCGGTTGAAGGTCCGGTGACGCGACTGACGAAGTTTGGCGCGTTTGTGCAGGCCGCTGAGGGCGTCGAGGGGCTGGTTCATATTTCGGAGATCGTGGCGGACCGGCGGCTGAATCATCCGAGCGACGTGCTGAAGGTGGGGCAGGTGGTGCGCGCGCAGGTGCTGGGCGTAGATGCGGAAAAGCGGCAGATGAAGCTGAGCATGAAGCAGCTGATCCCGACCAGCATCGACGAGTATGTGGCCGAGCACAAGGTTGGCGATGTGGTCTCCGGGCGCGTGGTGGAAGAGGGAGACGGACGGGCGATTGTCGAG
>DASZYN010000063.1:0-3660 GCA_035545435.1 Acidobacteriaceae bacterium
AGATTTCAAGCTGGGTGTCCCGGGCCAGGGTCCAGACGACGACGGGGATGGGCTTGAGACGCGGAGTGCTCCGCCAGAAGCGGAGAATCTCAAATCCACTGTCGTAGCCGAGGGAGAGATCGATCAGCATGGCATCCGGTAGAGGAACCTTGCCTTCCAGAGCCTTCGCCAGATAGGCCTTGATATCGGTTGCGGAGCCGCTCAGTTCGAACTCGTCGAATCCAGCGCTGCTGCCCAGCTGGGCCGCTACGCGGCGGTCGGGAGGATTGTCTTCAAGAACGAGCAGAAGAGGCATACAGAAACCCGGGGGGGTGAGGACAGTTTACGGCAGGAACAGCGGTTCGCCACTTGGCTCTTTCGCGTCATGGACTTCCACAGGAACGAACAGGCATCAGCGACGAGGCGGATGATCGGTCATCAACCTGAGAATCCGCCGCTAAAGTGACTGGACGGGAACTTGGGTCAAGTCGTTGACGAGGCCGACTTCTTTCTGGACGAAAGGTTCGGCATAGCGCACGCCGGCCAGGGTTCCGTAGTGGCGGGCTTCGGCAAAGGTACGCTCGCGAATTTCTTCCTCGGGAACGAACAGTCCGCTGCCGGCAGCCTGGTTGGCGTATTGCGACTGGTATGCCATCAGAGCACGATGCCGTTCTTCGATGAACGGTGTGATGTCGACCACGAAGCTCGGCCGCACATCGGCATAAAGCGCGGCATAGACAATCTTGAATGGACGGTGCGGTGCGGTTCCGGTTTCGATTTTTGCCAGTCCGGACAGGAAGCACGCTTCATAGCCCAGAGTCGCCGTGTTGTAGTGGTCGGGATGGCGGCCGGTCCAGTAGGGAAGAATGACGACGCGCGGTCGCACGCGGCGAAGCGCCTCGACGATTTTCAGGCGGTTCTCCCAGGTGTTTTCCACGCGGCCGTCGGGGATGTCGAGGGCCTCACGCCAGCCGACTCCGAGAATGCGCGCGGCTTCGGCGGCCTCGGTCGCGCGGTCGTTTGCGGATCCGCGTGTGCCGGCTTCTCCACGGGTCAGATCGAGGATCGCCGTGGAGACGCCGATGGCCCGCATGCGGAGTAAAGTCCCCCCACACGTCTGTTCCACGTCGTCGCGGTGAGCGGCGATGGCCAGAACATCGGCGATCGGTGTCTCTGCCATGCCTCAAGCCGGCGCGGGCCGGCTCCTCAGTAGATGGTGTTGTTGTTATCCGTGCCGGAGTCCATGTACGCGCAGTCGATCGCTGTTCCGGCGATGGTCACGTTGAAATTGTCCAGCTCGGACATGTCGGTGGTCTTGTAAATGTAAATCTGGCCACCCTCGGTGGTGTAGACCTTGTGCAGACCCTCGATGTCGGCGATCCCGGTGCCGTCGCCTTTGTAGGAATCGATGGTCGCGGCATGGGAGCCGGTATTGAACATGGTGATGCAGCCGAACTGGATATTGCCGCCAGCCTGAGCCTGCTGGTAGCGCACGCCCTGGTTGCACTGCGAGGAGCCAATCCACAAGGTGCCGTCATCGGCGAAGACCATGCGGTTGTGCATCCCATCGCCGATTGAATAGGTTCCGGCGATGGTATTGGCGGGGGTATTCACAACGGTAAGAAAACCCGCGAACAGGCTACTGGAAGTCTGGAATTGCTGGCCGGCAACATAGAGCGTGTTGCCGTTGAAGATGGCGTTGGTGGCTCCATTCGGGATGAGGACATTGCTTTGCGCAACGAGACCGATGCCGCTGGCGCCGGTGCTGCCGGAATTGATTGCAGAAGCGGTGATCGGGATCGTCGTCAGACTGGCCGTCGTGCCGCCGCATTCCGGTCCACAGTTCACCACATAGGCGGTGGTGCCATCCGGAGAGAAAACGGCTTTGACGGGGTGATCGAAGGTGGCGGAAGCCCCTGTACTGACCGGAAACACGCACCACGTGGGTTGCCGCTGCGGCTCGCAGTCCTGTGCGCCGAGATAATTCGGATTGTTCGCCGCGGCAGTCTGCTGTGTCTGATTCAGATGGACGACGCTATACACGGCGAAGGTCGCAGGATTGTCGACATTGACCGTGTGTCCGGCGGCCTGGGTGGCGTTCTCGACGAACACAAGAGCAACGGTTCCACCGGGGTTGACGGAAATTCCATAGGCGTTGGGCAGATTCAGCGCCAGAGCTGAACCGGCGACGCGGTCGACCACGCTGATCACATGACTGGAAGGATTCGCGGCGTAGACATAGCCCAGATCGCGGCTGATGAAGACTCCGTTATAAGGAACACCTTCCGTGCCGCTGGAGAGGCCGCCGGGAATTGTCACCGGCGCTTCCACTTTCTCCTGGGCGTAGTTGATCAGCGTCAGGCTGCCATCACCGGCGCCGTAGACGGCGCCCACTTGCTGTTCGGGCATGTTCTGAATGGTCAGCGGCAGCTTGCCGGAATAGCCGTTGATCTCCAGTTGTCCCGTGGAAGCGTTGAAGGCATGCCGAATGTCGTAGTACGCGTCCATGAAGGGCAGCGCACCGGTCGCGAACGCGCTGGGGTTCTGCTCGGCGATCATCACGCGATTCAGAACGCCGCTGGGGGGCAGACTGCGGCCCGCAAAGAAGAAATTCTTTCCGCAGGAGCTGATCACGGTCGAAACCACGAAGACAGTACCGAGGACGGCCACGAAGTACAGGGGACTTCTCTTCTTCAAAACTTTAGAACCTCACCAGGCGCTTGGCTTCAAGACAATCTCGCGGGAAACCCCAAGTATATCAGGGCGCTTGCGGCAATTTGTTGGACGCGGGGATTGCGGCTGGGTGAGGTCCTCAGGCCGATATTCCGCCTGATACGATGAATCAGAATGAGCCCCACGACGAACCGTCTGGAGCAGCGATTCAGCGGGCGCACCGTCCTGTGCGACGGCGCCATGGGTACCTCTCTGTACGCACGAGGGGTCTTCATCAATCGTTGCTACGACGAACTGAACCTCTCCCAGCCTGAACTGGTCCGCAGTGTGCACGAGGATTACCTGCAGTCCGGTGCCGAGATCATCGAAACCAACACGTTCGGCGCGAATGCGATCCGCCTGCAGAGGTATGGACTGCGGGACAAGGTGGCCGATATTAATCGCGCCGGCGTTGCTATCGCCCGCCAGGCCGTCCGCCAGCTTGCCGAAAAGCAGGCTGGGACGGCGTACGTCGCGGGTTCGGTTGGGCCGCTCGGCGTGCATCTGGAACCGCTGGGCAAGACGAGCCTCGAAGAAGCCAAAGAAGCCTTCGCAGAGCAGATTCGTGCGCTGGTGGCCGGCGGGCCCGGGGTGGGCGTGGATCTGCTGATCATCGAAACCATGCCGGCCCTGAATGAAGCCGAGCAGGCGGTCCTGGCTGCGAAGGAAGTTGCCCCGGAGATTCCGGTGGTGGTTCTGGTGACCGTCGATGAGGAAGCGAACTGCCTCGACGGAGCCTCGCCCGAGACCGCTGCGGCGCGCATTGAATTGTGGGGAGTCGACGCCATCGGCTGCAACTGCAGCGTGGGACCGGCGACGGTGCTTACCGCGGTCGAGCGCATGGCTGCGGTGACGTCTTTGCCGTTAATGGCGATGCCGAACGCCGGCATGCCGCGCTCGGTCGAAGGACGTAACATCTATCTTTGTTCGCCGGAGTACATGGCCAGCTTCGCCCGCAAATTCACCAAA
>DASZYN010000064.1:0-3067 GCA_035545435.1 Acidobacteriaceae bacterium
CGCCGTACGCCTCCATCGCCTCAATCGCCCGAGGCAGCGCGGCTTCACTGGTGCTCGTCGCAAACGCAATCGTCGCCGGCTCCGCCACCGCTCGCAAAAACTCCCTCAGCGGCAGCCGCGCCAGCAGAAGCGCCGGCAGCATGGCCAGCAAGGCAAAGAGCGCGATCGAAATGTACAGCGTGAGCGCGAGTTTCCCTAGGTTCAGCATCACGCCCAGCCCCGACTGCGCCACCGTGTACGCCAGCGCCGCCGCCACGCCCACCGGCGCGTACAGCATCACGTAATTCGTGAACGCGAACATCACTTCCGTCAGCGACTCGCACAGCCGCAGCATCGGCGCCCGCTTCGCCTCGGGCACCTTGCACAGAGCCAGCCCGAAGAAGATCGCAAACACCGCCACCTGCAGGATCTGGTTCTCTGCCACCGCGCTGGCAAGGTTCTCCGGAAACACATGCAGCAAAAATTGCTGCCACGAAATCGTTGTTTGCGTTGGCAGCGTCCCCGGCGCAACCGCCACGTGCGCCGACATGTTCAGTCCCACACCGCACTTCGACACGTCAATCGCGACCAGACCGATGAACAGAGCAATCGTCGTCAGCGCTTCGAAGTAAACCAGCGACTTCAGCCCCAGCCGCCCGACGGTTTTCGCCTCCGCATGGCCTGCGATGCCCGTGACCAGCGTCCCAAAAATGAGCGGAGCGACGATCACGCGGATCAGCCGCAGAAAGATGTCGCCGAAGACGCGCATCGAAAGGGCCGCATGCGGTGCATCGACACCCAATTCGATCCCGGCGAGCATGGCCACGAAGATCCACCCCGTGAGCGACCGCCGTCGTGCAGCGGCGAACGCAAGGACCAGCAATGCCACGACGCGCAGTCCGATCCCGAACCAACGGGCGTCCGGACTGGCGTGCTGCAGCAACGCGCCACAGGCGTAGGCCACCATCCCCGCGGTCGCGAGCATCGTCACATTCGGTTTGGGCGCGCCGGTCTTCATGCGAGAACAGCAAGAATATCTGAGACGACAGCGTACAGGGACAGCGAAGGAGAAACGCGCTCGAACAGCGAATCAGGAATCTCACCGTTGGGGCGCGCTGGTCTAAACTTTTTCCATGCGGTCTCTGGTTTGGTCGGCGAACATAGTGATGTGGATAGCGATCTCTGGCGGCTTGGCAGGCGGGCAGCTCCTGCAACCCACCGCTCCGCAACCCGGCGCCACCCCCACCGGAAGCGTCCTCACCAATCCGGGTCTCACGCCCCAGGACCAGTTCCTCTACGACCTCGAGGCAAAGTTTGCAGCCGATACTGCCAAAGGCGGAGGCAAGGCCTTCGGATCCTGGTTCGCTCCCGACGCCGTAACCCTCGCCAACGGTGAAGCCCCTGTCCTCGGACATGACGCCATCGCCGCACGCGCGACCTGGACGCCCGAAGCCTACCAGCTGCGCTGGACCCCCGAAGGCGCCCGCATGAGCCCCGGCGGAGACATGGGCTTCACCTGGGGCCACTATGAGGGCGATTCCAAAGACGCCCAGGGACATCCCGTGAAGAAAACCGGCCGCTACATGACCGTCTGGAAGAAGCAACCCGATGGAAGCTGGAAGGTCGAAATGGACGCAAGTAACGAGGGGCCGCCAGAGGATTGCTGCCGCCTGAAGTGACCGGATTTGGTACCAAAACTCCGGTCGCAACCCGGCTTTATGTTACCGTAGTGCCTTAGCAAAGTGGGTCACGCCGTTACCACCGGAAAGTACCGTAAGCGATACATATCGCAGGACTTGGCATCACCCAAACGGGGAAGAGCCGAGGCCCGTCTGGTCTGCAAGAATGCTCCTGAACCCCCACACGCAGTGTCCTGGCGTGAGACCTTCACGCCGCACACCGATGTGCCCGGGGACCTCGGATCCGCAAGGATCTGTGGAGAGGGATGAGCTATCTGGCAAGCAGTGCGCAGTGGAGTGAAGCGGACCGGCTAAAGTCGCTGCACGAGTACGAAATTCTCGATACGCCCGCCGACCCGGCGTTCGACGAAATCGTTCGCGTCGCAGCGCAGGTCACCGGCGCGCCTTACGCCTATCTCGGCTTTCTCGACTCGAATCGCCTGTGGTTCAAGTCGCGTTTCGGGTTCCAGGGAACCGAAATTCCGCGCCTTGCCACCGCGGATCAATACACCATCCTCGAACCGGAGCCACTTCTGGTCGCCGATGCGGCCATGGAACCGCGTTTTCCCGTCCGCGGCATCCCGCTCACGCGGACCGTGCACTGCCGCTCGTATCTTGCCGCGCCCCTCGTGGGGCCGGAAGGCGGCATCGGCACCCTCGCCGTCCTCTCGCCCAAACCGAATCAGTTCACCGAACAACATGCCTCGATCCTGAGCGTGCTCGCCCGCCAGATCATGATGCGCCTCGACTATTCGATTCACTCGCGCGGGCAGGACCATTCCCTCCGGGCGCGCCAGCGCATCGAGCGCGCCCTCATGGTCGAGCGCAACTTCGTCTCCGCCGTGCTCGACACCATGAGCGCTTTGGTGCTGGTCGTCGATACCGCCGGCCGCATCGTGCGATTCAATCGCGCCTGCGAAGAGATTTCCGGCTATACCTTTGCCGAGCTTGCCGGCCGCTCCTTCCCCCAGGAGTTATTTCTTGCCGGCGAGCGCGCAAATGCCTTCCAGCTTCTTGAGGAGTCGCGCAGCGACCTGCGCCGCGAGCCCACCGAACTCCATTGGCTCACGCGCGAAGGACGCCGCCGCCTGATTGCCTGGACTACGACGACCCTCACCGACGGCTCCGGCGGGATCAATTTCATCATCATGACCGGCGTCGACGTCACCGATCAGCGCGAGGCCACCTCGGCGCTCTACGCCAGCGAAGCGCGCTACCGCCAGCTGGTGGAAAGCTCGCTCGGCATGGTCTGTACCCACGACCTGGAAGGCCGCATCCTCTCCATCAATGCCAGCGCTGCGGAGAGTCTGGGCTATCGCGTGGACGAGATGGAAGGCCGGCGTCTGGCAGAATTTGTGCCCGACGAGCACAGGACGGTCTTTGAGAATTACCTGCGCCGCATCGCCGTC
>DASZYN010000065.1:0-9033 GCA_035545435.1 Acidobacteriaceae bacterium
CCCGGCCGTGCCTTTTCGCCAACACCCAGCGCACACTCCTTCCCCGCCGGCAATCCATTCCCCAGCCCTGCGAGAGATCGCCCTCAGCCGCTCCGGCTCCGGATGTCTCGTTTATCGGCGGAAATCAAAGGAAAATGACAACGTGCCCGGCTCTCCTTCCGGCCGCGCCGCCCACACTCTTCCTGACACACCACCCTGAGCCCCTGAAGCGCTGCTTATCACGCAGGTGACGTTTTTCCCGCCCCCCGGTCTTTTGCCTCGCAGGGGTATTCTCGGGTTGGGTTTTCCAGCCCACGGGGTTCGGATCCGGATGAGCTTCAGAACACAGCTCCGCAGCCGTGTTTTCTGCCTGGCGGCGATCGCCATCCCCTTCACTCTGTTTGTCCGAGCCGACGGGCGCTGCCAATCCATCCTGCCGGGCCCCGGCGATTCAGTCCCCGCACCGATGATTCCCCAGCCCCTCCAGGTCTTTTCTCAGGTGCCCCTCTCGACGCCGCCCTTTGGATATCTGCGCACCGCCCAGTGCGACGACTCCGGCACCATGTTCTTTGCCGCATCGACGCCGCCGCGAACCGGCGTCACGTACCTCTCCCTCTCCGCCGATGGGCAACGTCAAACCGTCTACCCGATGCCGAAATATGTCGACGAGAACCCCTGGAACACGCTCTTCTCGGTGCCGCCCGACGGAAAGCTCCAGGTGCTCTTCGTCCTGCCCGGGCAGCAACCTCCCCGGTGGATCTCCTTCGATAAGGATGGAAAGATCACCAGGGTTGTGACCTTGTCCGCTCCGTCCGATATCGATGTCCGAAGTTTTGCAGCCACGTCCGACGGCTCTCTGCTCCTGCTGGGTTTCTATCCGCTGACCAAGGCGCACGGAAAAGACGAAGGGAACACGTACACGGCCATCTTCAACCGGAATGGCGACCTGGTGACTCGGCTGACGCCCGAAGACGCCGGGATCCAGCCGAACGGCCAGTTCGCGGGGTCTCCCGAAGAACCGGCTGCGGTCGAAGGCGATCAGTTCTTCTCCATCAGCAGTTCCGGGAAAAGTCTGGAGGTCATCGCCACCGATGGCAGCGTGGTCCGCCGGCTCCCTCTTCCAGCGGTGCGTCCAGGCGATCAACTCGTTGGACTGAATATCTCCGGCAACCTGGCCTTGATGACGTACATGAACTTTAAGGCCACACCCCGGTCCAGCTATCTTCTGCTCAACGCGGCAACCGGCGAGCCCTATCGGTTTTTTCTGCCGCCGGCGGCTGTTCAGGGGAGCCTGACATGCTTCGACTCATCGAGGGGATTCACGTTTCTCTCCGGTGGCAACGGACATCTCAGCCTGATTCAGTCGGCACTACCCTAGTCCGACCGTCCCCCACCCGCTACTCCGCCGTCTTCACCAGATACGAGCTCCCGAACAGCGCCATCCCCACCAGCAGCGGAATCATCCCGCACAGCCATACCCCCTGCTCGCTCCCCAGCAGCGCGCGCAGAAAAATCAGCACCCCCAGCCCCGCCGCCGCCGTCACCAGCCCGCCGATCTGCAATCCCTGCCTCGTTCGCAGCGTGGACAAGCGCGCCTCTTCCCGCATCAACTCCAGCGCCGAATTGGCTCCAGGCCCCTGCGCGTCGGCCAGCTTCTTCAGCATGTCGTTCTTGTAGTAGGCCTCGCGCTCCTTCTGCCGCGCTCCCGACCAGGTCGCGACCGAGATCATCGAAAACAGCGCCACCGCACCCACCGCCAGAAACACAAAAACCATCGATCCCGGTCCCATCGCTCCAATGTCGATCATGAGAAATCCCCTCCTCCGCGGACCCCGTTTTCTGTCCGCTTCACCCGGTACGACCAGCGCACCCTTCCCGCGGTTGCGATTTCTTTGCAGAAATCTCTCGACACAAAAATTGAAACCGCGCACCATCGTCCCTGGTCCTACCCGCCAGGAAGACTACGAGTGAACCCGGACCCCGCCAGACCGGAATCGAGCGACGAAGCCCTCAACGACCAGGCCCCGAACGACGAAGCTCTCGTCGCCCGCGTCGTCGCCGGTAACACCGCCGCCTTCGAAGGCATCGTGCGCCGCTGGCAATCCCCGCTCGTTAACCTCGCCTGGCGCTTCTGCCGCGATCGCGGACGCGCCGAAGAAATGGCTCAGGAAGCCTTCCTCCGCGCCTTCCGCAATCTCGCCCAGTTTCGTGGCGACTCCGCCTTCTCCACCTGGCTCTTCGCTCTCGCCACCAATCTGTATCGCACCGAAATTCGCCGCCTGCCCTCCATGCCGCTCTCCCTCGACGAAATCGCCGAACCGCCCGACCCCCGCATCGCCGCTGCCACAGCCCTTGAAGAAGCCGACCGCGGCGAGTCCATCCGCCGCGCCGTCCTCGCCCTGCCCCCGAAGTATCGCGACGCCGTCCTCCTCTTCTATTTCCACGAGCAGGATGTGCCGGCCGCCGCCCGCACCCTCCGCATCCCGGAAGGCACCGTAAAGGCTCGCCTCTTCCGCGGCCGCGAACTGCTGCGCGCCAAATTTTCACGGGCCCGCGTTTCGAAATCGACGGGCCTCGCATCCGATTCCTCGACGGAGGTACGAACGCTATGAAAACGAGAACCCATCGTCCCCCGCTCACCGACGCCGACCTCGACCGCGCCCTCGCGCCGGCCAGCGACAGCATTCTCCCCTCCTCGGGATTTGCCGCGAGCGTCATGGCCGCCGTTCACGAAGAGCAAGCGGCTCCCGCTCCCATTCCTTTTCCCTGGAAGCGCGCCGTGCCGGGCCTCCTCGCCGTCCTCGCCGCCCTCGCGATCCTGATCGTCGCAGTTCCCGCTGCTCTCCGGTCGGCGATGGCCGCCGCTCAGCAACACCAGGCAGCCGGCTCGATCCAGGGATCGCTCACCGCTCTGGCCCATCCAGGCAATCCGACGACCTGGATCTCCGCCTCCGTGATTCTCAGCCTGGCATGTCTGCTCTTCTGCCGGAAGCTGATCGCCCGCTAAAAGCGACTCACGCGGGCCCACTCGTCGTTCGCTCGGCTCATGCTCGACTCATGTCGGTCCATGCTCGCTTTTCGCTGACCGGACTTTAGCCGACCGCTTCTTAGCTGACCGGCCTTTCGCCGACCGCACCTTAGCTGCCGCTATAATTCCTGCCAACCATGTCCACCACGATCGCGGGCCCTGTCTCCTTCGTCCTCACCGACGGCGCCACCCGCCGCATCCTCACCATCACGCACTCCCCGTTCACCATCGGCCGCCTCCCCGAGAACGACCTCGTCCTCGCCCATCCCTTCGTCTCGCGCCGCCATGCCGACCTCATCCTCGAAGGCGATCGCGCCTTCATCGCCGATCAGGCCAGCCGCCACGGCACCTTCGTCAACGGCCAGCCCACACCCGGTCGCCATGCCATCGGCGCCAGCGACACCATCCACTTCGGCGCGCTCGACGGCCCCAGCCTCCGCCTCAGTACCGATCACGCCAGCGCCGATTTCCCCAGCGGCACCTCCACCATCCGCAACATCATCGAGCAAATCCCGGGAGTCGGCGCCGGCAACCCCCTCGACAAGCTCCGCTGGTTCTTTGAATCTGCACGCAAGCTCAACACCTCCGACGCCGTCGATCAGATCCTCACCGCCCTGCTCGACACCACGCTGCAGCTCACCCAGGTCGAGCGTGGCTACGTCTTCCTCCGCAAGGAAACCGGCGAAATGGAACTCGCCCTTGGGCGCGACAACAAAGGCGAGGCCCTCACCGATCAGTCGACGCTTTCCCACGGCGCTATGCGCCAGGCCGTCAGCACCTCCAACGAGTTCATCGTCACCGATACCCTCAGCGCCGACTCCGATACCCGCTCCGCCAGCATGGTCGCCCACAGCATCCGCTCCGTCATCTGCATCCCGCTGCGCAAGCGCCGCCCTGGAGCCGCTCGCGAGACCGATCTGCTCGGCCTCCTTTACCTCGACAGCCGTCTCAAGCCCGGCATGCTCACCGAGATCGACAACGACCTCCTGCGCACCATCTCCACCGACGCCGCCGCTCTCATTGACAACGCCCAGCTCGCCGTCTCCGAAGAACGCGAGCGCGTCTATCGCCAGGAAATGAACATCGCTGCCGACATTCAGCGTGGCCTCATGACCGTCCGCCCGCCCACGCTCACCTGGGCGAAGGTGGCCGCCCGCTCCGTGCCCTGCCGCGAATGCGGAGGCGACTTCTTCGACATCATCGAAGACGGCGAGGCTCTGGCCGTCGTCGTCGCCGATATTTCCGGCAAAGGAATCTCCGCTGCCATCCTCGGCGCCACGCTGCAGGGCCTCATGTATTCGCTGCTCGTGGCGCGCCAGCCGCTGGCCACCATCGCCGAAATCGTCAATCGCTATATCTGCGGCAAGAAAGTCGAAAAGTACGCCACCATGGCCGTCCTCCGCATTTCGCCCAATGGCCACATGGAGTACATCAACTGCGGCCACGTCCCGCCCTTCCTCTATTCCGGAGGCTGCACGCGTCTCTCCGAAGGCAATCTTCCTGTCGGCCTGATTGAAGGAGCGCCCTTCACCTCCGGAACTCTTCAGCTCCAGCCCGGCGCTCGCGTTCTAATTGTCACTGACGGTGTTACAGAAGCTGCCGATCTCGGCGGCGAGTTCTACGGAGAACCCCGCCTCACCGCGCCGGAATTCGAGAGCCTCACCCTCGACGAAATCTTCTCTGACGTCGAAAAATTCGCCGGCTCCCTCGCCGCCGACGACGACTGCACCGTCATGGACGTCCGCTACCTCGGCTGAACCGGCGTCGGCGATAGTCCCGCCGCCGGCTCAACGTCCACGCGAACCCGGCTTCCCGATCACCATCGAAGTTTCAACGAGCCCCGAACTCGTCTGCGCGGAGCCGGAAAGAAATCCGCTCCTCCGCGTCAGCACTCGGTGAACGTGGGCAGCCCAGCTGCGCAAACCGCGATCCGAAAAATGGCCTCCGGCCTTCGCGCCCCCTGAGTCCAGCTCCCCTGTTTCCAGCCACTCCCTGACCGGCACCACAAATCCGCTCTTCGGACGGTTAAGAATCTTCGCCGGCAGAGGCTTTCGCAGACACTGCACCATCCCTGGCTTGCGCGGAGAAAAACGGCTCGCCCGCAGGGCGGAGATCTGCCGCAACAAAACCATATCCACCAGCGGCACCCGTATCTCGACCGAATGCGCCATACCCGCCCAGTCGGCATCCCGCAATAATTGCCTGCGCATGTAGTACCTCGTCTCCAGCGCCGAAACACGCAGGAAATCGGCCTGCTCTTTGGCCACATTCCTGAGATTCCCAAACGGCTGCACCAGGGCGTTCATCTCCTCGATGGCTCCCAGCTTTCGCCATCCTTCCCGCACCAGGTCCGCATCGAGAAAACCCGGAAGCTCCCATGGCATAAACAATCCCCGCCGCAGCAGATAAGCGCCACCCCAGCTCCCGCCATATTCAAACAGGCTCGCGTACTTCGGTGACGTGAAACGGGAAATCATTCCCTGGGTCACAACGCGCACACCACGCCCCACCCACGGCGTCCGCCGAAGCGGCCTCAATCCCTTCACAAGCTTCGGAATCTGATGAAAGCTGGGATAACCGCCAAAAAGTTCATCTCCCCCCAGCCCGCTCAACGCGACCTTAAAACCCCGCTCACGCGCCAGCCAGCTGATGAAGTAGGTGTTCACCCCATCCACCGTGGGCTGATCCATCTGCTCCAGCAGTCGATCCCGGTGTTCTGCAAAGATCGACTGATCGACAAATCGCGTGTAGTGAGGCAAGCCATAGTGGCCAGCCACCTCCGCCGCATCGTCCGTCTCATCCTCAGCCGTGCCGCGCAGCCGATCAAAACCCAGCGTGAGCGCCTCGACATCGTTGCCCGACTCGCCGGCAAGCGAAGCGATGATCCCGGAATCGATCCCCGCCGAAAGAAAAATCGCCACCGGCACGTCTGCGATTTCGTGCATCCGCAGGCTCTCTCTCAGAGCGTCGTGCAGGATGACATTCGCTTCCTCCTGCGATGTTGGCATGGCCCCCGCATCGAACTGCAGAGCCTCGTCCACTGGAGACGCAAAGCGTTTTGGCGGCGAGATCCCGTGCCCGCTGGCCCGCATCCAGGTCCCGCTTGGCATGCAGCGGATTCCCCGATACAGCGTGTACGGCTCAGGAACCGAGCCCCACACAAAAAAACCTACATGGCCGGCCGGCTCGTCCTGCAAATCCACGTCCGGCACGCCGATGAGCGCTCTTACCTGCGACGCGAAATAAAATCGGCCTCCGCCCTCGGCGTAATACAGCGGCTTGATACCGAACGGGTCGCGCGCCAGGAACAACTCTTCAGCCTCCTGATCCCAGATCGCGAACGCATACATGCCGCGCAGCCGATTCAACATCGCCGCTCCGCATTCCGCGTACATCGCCAGCAGGACTTCGGTGTCGCTCGTGGTCCTGAATCGCCGCCCCTTCGCCTTCAACTCCTCTCGAAGTTCCTGGTAGTTGTAGATTTCGCCGTTGAAAACGATCGTGTAGCGTCCATCGCCGGAATGCATCGGCTGATCCGCCCGCACGTCGAGATCGATGATCGACAACCGGCGGTGTGCGAACCCCATCCTGTCATCAGGTCCAATCCACTGTCCCGACGCATCCGGCCCACGACTCTCCATCGTCGCGGACATGCCCGCCAGAACAATCGGGACGTCAACCTGCGTTGAATTTTTCAGACACAAGAGCCCGGCAATACCGCACATCAGGACACCAAACCTTTAGGGGAGGTTCGCAGTCAAGATTTACTTGAAACCGATAGCCTAACCGTTGCCGCTTCCGTGCGATGGGGCAACCCTCGCACTGCCATCGCTGAACGATGACCTCGATTCATCTGAGAAGGCGAGCGCGGGAAGGGCGGATGGACCAGGGCGGGACAGCATGCGTACGCCATAAACGCCAAAGGAGTGGTGCTGAAATGGGCTCCCGCGGATCGATAGAGCTGGACTCGAATCCTCTCGGATAGACTGACACAGGTCCCTTCCCGACGAAATGAAAATCCTTCATGTCATCGGAAGCCTCTCTCCAGCCGATGGTGGCCCCCCCGAGGCTGTGCGTCAACTTGCACGCGCCTATCTTCAGATAGGAGTTGAAGTTGAGGTGCTCTGCCAGGATGCTCCAGCCGCCTCGTTCCTCGCCGAGCTTTCCGTTCCCGTTCATGCCCTCGGCCAGCGCTGGCTCGGCCGCTTCGGCCTTTCGCCGCGCCTCTGGCGGTGGCTGCATCGGAACGCCTCCCGTTTCGATGGCATCGTGATGAACGGCCTCTGGATCTTTCCCGATCTTGCCGTCCGCTCCGCCGCTCGGCGTGCTGGAATCCCCTACGCCGTCTTCGCCCACGGCGCTCTCGATCCGTGGTTCAACACCCGCTACCCGCTCAAGCACCTCAAGAAGCGCCTCTATTGGCCGCTCCAGTATCGTGTCCTGCGCGACGCCCGTGCCGTCCTCTTCACCACGCCCACCGAGCGCGATCTGGCCCTGACCAGCTTTCAACCGAATCAATGGAACAGCCTGCCCGTCCCCTATGGCATCGGCGAGCCAACCGGCGATCCCTCCGCTCAGGTCGAGCTCTTCTACCGCCAGGTTCCCGAACTGCGCGGCCGCCGCTTCCTGCTCTTCATGTCCCGGCTCCACGCTAAGAAAGGCTGCGACCTCCTCGTTGAGGCCTTCGCCAGGGTTGCGGCCGGCCACCCCGACGTCGACCTCGTCATTGCCGGTCCGGATCAGCAGGGTTTCCAGGCGCAGCTCCAGCGTACGTGCGCAGAAAAGGGCATCGGCGACCGCGTCTTCTGGCCGGGAATGATCCGCGGCGACCTGAAATGGGGCGCGCTTCATGCCGCCGAAGCCTTCATCCTGCCCTCCCATCAGGAGAACTTCGGCATCGTCGTCGTCGAGGCCCTGGCTGCCGGCACACCCGTCCTCACCACCAACAAGGTCAATATCTGGAAAGAGATACAGGAAGATGGAGCTGCCCTGATCGAGGACGATACCCTTGAGGGCACCGGGCGCCTGCTGCACCGCTGGCTGCGGTTTTCCCCCGCCGAGCGCCAGACCATGGCTGCCCAGGCCCAGCCCTGCTTTCGCGCCCGCTACTCGATGAGAGAAACCGCGATCGTCATCCGCGACCTCTTCGCTCAGGCGAGGCCAAAAAGTAGAGCGTCTATCTGACGAAAAACAAGTAGATTATCGCCGGTAACGTGACTTCCGGCCAACCCATCCCGCAACCTTTCCACCAGTACCGTTACCTCTGCAGCCGCTCCAGCAGCCGGTCGAACTCCTCCAGCTGCCCGTATTCGATGATTACCCGCCCCCGCCCCTTCTTGTCCTCGATCCGCACCTTCAGCCCCAAAGCCCTCTGCAGTGACTCCTGCACTTCGCGGACATTCGGGTCGACGGGTTTCTCCTTTTGTTCGCCATCCGCGGCAGGCGCCGGAGTCAGTAGCTTCTGAACATAACTCTCTGTCTGCCGTACGGACATGGAGAGCGCCACCACCTTCTGCGCCGCTTTCTGAATCGCTTGCGGATCCTCGAGCGGCAGCAGCGTCCGCGCATGCCCGAAACTCAGAACCCCTTCTTCGACCTTGGTTTGCACCTCAGTCGGGAGCTTCAACAGGCGCAGAAAATTTCCCACGGAAGCCCGGTCCTTGCCGGTGCGCTTCGCCATCTGCTCCTGCGTCAGCTGGAACTCCCGCGCCAGCCGCTCATACGCCCGTGCCTGCTCCATCGGGTTCAGGTCGCTCCGCTGCAGGTTCTCGACAATGGTCATCTCCATCGCCTGCTCGTCGGATACCTGCCGGACGATCGCCGGAATCGTCTCCTTGCCCGCCCGCTGCGAAGCCAGCCACCGCCGTTCGCCGGCGATCAGCTGGAAGCGTCCATGAGGCAGCGGCCGAACCACAATCGGCTGCACCACCCCGGTCGCCGTGATCGACGCCGCCAGCTCCGCCAGCTGCACCTCGTCAAACCTCGACCGCGTCTGAAAGGGACTGCGGTCGATCTCGCCCACCGGA
>DASZYN010000066.1:0-6572 GCA_035545435.1 Acidobacteriaceae bacterium
GTCCTGATCCGGACCCGGTTTATACACGGTTTTTTGAGCCGGCGATGGGGTCTCTGCCCGCGGACCTGGATGTGATTGGCAAGGCGTACATCGCGGCGCTGGCGGAGGAGATTGCACAGTGGCTGCGATCGATTCCGGAGCAGGAGCCGATTGGGGTTTGCTTCTCGGGTGGGATCGATAGCGGCAGCGTTTTTCTAACGACATACCACGTGATGCGGAAGCTCGGGATGAATCCGAGCCGATTGAAGGCGTTTGTACTCGACCTGGGCGATGGTCCGGATGTTCAGCAGGCGCGGGATTTTCTGGAGAAGCTGGATTTGGGGTTGTTTCTGGAGCCGGTTGACGGCGACCCCGGCATGCTCGACGTGGGCGAGACGATTCGTATCATTGAAGATTACAAATTGCTGGATGTGGAGTCGGCGACGATGGCGCTGGCGCTGGCGCGAGGGATTCGCGCACGGTATCCGGAATGGCGGTATCTGATCGATGGCGATGGCGGCGACGAGAATCTGAAGGATTATCCGATCGAGGAGAATCCCGAGCTGACGATACGCAGTGTGATTCATAACTCGATGCTGTACCAGGAGGGATGGGGCGTCGGCAGGATCAAGCACTCGCTGACGTACAGCGGAGGACTGAGCCGGTCGTACGTGCGCACGTATGCGACGGCGCGGCATTGCGGCTTTGAGGGATTCAGCCCGTACACGCGGCCGGAAGTGATTGCCGTTGCGGAGGCGATTCCCTTCATCGAGCTGACGCAGTACAGCGTGGAGCGACTATATGAGCTGAAGGGCGAGATTGTAGCGCGAGGCGTGCGAGCGGTGACCGGCCTCGAGATGCCCGTATTTCCGAAGCGTCGCTTTCAGCACGGAGCGGTCTCGAAAGCAGCTCTGCGAGAGCGGATGCCGTTTCGCGAGGCGGAGTACCGCGAGCAGTTCCTTGCACTTTACCGTTGAGGTTTTGGTGACGGCGTATCCAGCGGCGTTGACAGAGCGGGATGCGTGGATCGTTGCGCGACGCGGAGCTCGCCATGCGGTCGATCCGATGCGACCGTGGGCGTTCTTTGTTGAAGAAGAGCGGAGTGCTTCGGGCGAAATAGTTTCCATCGCGACGATCTTCCTGACGAATCGCGAATGCCCGTGGCGCTGCCTGATGTGCGATCTGTGGCGGAACACATTGACAGGCGAAACGCCGGTGGGGGCGATTCCGGCGCAGATTGACTTTGCGCTGGAACGGTTGCCGGCATCCCAGCAGATGAAGCTCTACAACAGCGGCAGCTTTTTCGATCGCAAAGCGATTCCGGTTGAGGATCATGCCGGTATTGCCGAACGGGTGCGTGGGTTTGAACGCGTGATCGTGGAGTGCCATCCGGCGCTGGTCGGCGATGACTGCCTTCGCTTCAGGGATCGGTTGAGCGGGAAGCTGGAAGTGGCGATGGGACTGGAGACGGTACATGAGCAGGTTTTGGGCCGACTGAACAAGCGGATGACGCTGGAGTCGTTTCGGGGCGCCGCGGATCGCCTGCGCGAGAATCAGATTGATTTGCGGGTGTTCATTCTGGTCCGGCCGCCGTTCATGCGCGAAGAGGAAGCTGTCGAATGGGCGGCACGATCGGTGGATTTCGCGTTTGAGTGCGGGGCGACAGCAGCAACGCTGATTCCCACGCGCGGGGGGAATGGTGCAATGGAGGAACTGGCGACGGGTGGAGATTTTGCTCCGCCATCGCTTTCGTCGGTGGAGGCTGCGGCGGAGTATGGAGTGCACCGGGGCCGTGGGCGGGTGTTTGTGGACCTTTGGGATTTGGCGCGAGTCGCAGGATGTGGGGCGTGCAGTGGGCAGCGCGTCGATCGATTGCGGAGGATGAATCTGCGACAGGAGGCTCTGCCGCGCGTGATCTGTGAGGAGTGTGGGGGGCAGAGCTGAACGACGTTTACGACATTGCGGTTGTCGGATCCGGATTTGCCGGATCGCTGCTGGCGATGATCGCGTGCCGGCTCGGGCGCTCAGTGATTTTGATCGAGAAGGGCACGCATCCGCGCGTGGTGATTGGCGAGTCGTCGACGCCGCTGTCGAATCTGCTGCTCGAAGAACTGGCAACTCGCTATGATCTGCCGGCGCTGCTGCCGCTGGCGAAATGGGGCACGTGGCAACGAGCGTATCCGAATATCGCGGTGGGGCTGAAGCGTGGGTTCACGTTCCATCATCATGAGCTGGGCGCGGCGCACATCGACGACCCGGATCGTGGCGATCAGCTGCTGGTGGCGGCGAGTCCGCACGATGCGATTGCTGACACGCACTGGTATCGCGCGGACTTCGACCAGCTACTGGTGGAGGCAGCGAAGAAACTGGGCGCAGAGTATGTCGATCGGGTGAACCTGCGTCAGTTCGAAGAAGACGAGCGTGGGGTTTGGCTGCGAGGAGAGCGGCAAGGGGTCGAGGTCCAGTTCCGGGCGCGGTTCGTGATCGATGCCACGGGGCCTCGGGGATTTCTGCATCGCGCGCTGCAGATTCGCGAGAGGGAACTACCGGACTTTGCGCGCACGCAGGCGCTGTATTCGCATTTTTCGGGAGTGGGGCGTCTTGAGAATGGCCGGTTCGATCGAAGCGCCGGCGCTGCTCCACCGTATCCGATCGATGATGCTGCGGTTCATCATATTTTTGACGGCGGTTGGATCTGGGTGCTGCAGTTCAACAACGGAATCACCAGCGCCGGTGTCGCAGCGACGGATGTGTGCGCGTCACGGTTACGAATGGATGAGGGGGAAGCTGCGTGGAAGCGTCTTCTGGAAGGAATTCCGGCGCTCCAGGAGCAATTTTCAGGGGCTACTGCAGTGCGGCCGTTCACGCACATGCCGCAGGTGGGCTTTCGCTCGGAGCGGATGGTGGGCAATCGCTGGGCTCTGTTGCCTTCTGCGGCCGGCTTTGTCGATCCGCTGCTCTCGACCGGTTTTCCGCTGACGCTGCTCGGGGTGGAGCGGCTCGCGAGGATTCTGGAAGATGAATGGGAGAAGCCGGGCTTCGCGGCGAGCCTGCAGGAATATGCCGAGCAAAGTGACAGAGAGCTGCTTGCGACGGCTCGGTTGATTGGCGCGCTGTACGCGAACATGAGCAACTTCCCGGTTTTTATCGCACTCACGCTGCTGTATTTTGCTGCAGCGAGTTTTTCGGAGACAGCGCGAAGACTAGGCAAGCCGGATCTGGCAACGTCATTTCTTCTCTGTGAGGATCCTGTGTTTGGACCCGCGAGCAGAAATTTGATCGAGCGTGCGCGTCGCACAATGACTTGCGGCGAGTCGGAGCAACTGATCCGCGACATTCATACTGTGCTTGAGCCCTTCAACATTGCGGGACTGGGGCGAGCGGAGCGCCGAAACTGGTATCCGGTGGTGGCGCAGGATCTGTTCGATGGTGCGAGCAAACTCGGCGCGACGCATGCCGAGGTTGAGGCGATGTTGCAGCGTTGCGGGTTTGCGGAGTGTAAGCCGGCTGCGGATTAAGCCGGCTGCGGTCCCGTGAGCACTGCGGGAACAGCACGAGCGCGACGCGCGTCCAGCCACATCTCGATGAACAAGGCCGCGGGTCCTACCCAGAAGAGGGCGTACAACGGTGCGTAGACACTGCTACCGAGACGCATGAAGAACTCCACCAGGGCGATGGCGATGGCAACGACGCATTGGCCTGTGCGCGAGCGCACGGTGGTCTTCGGGTCCGTGATCATGAAGAAGATGAAGAGCTGATACATGGGGCCGGTGATGGGTGAGATCTCCGACTGCCACGGATCGCCGGTGATCCACGAGCGCAGGAATGAGAGCGCGATGAAGGAGGCGACGTACGTCGCGGTGATGTTGAAGCGGCGCGCGCGCCAGACGATCACCGCGCCAAGAATCCAGATGACGACGAGCGACACAAAGTTGTTTCCCCACTGAATGCTGAGACCCGCAACGGAATCGGATGCGAGAAACAGCATCGCGCAGATGCCGAAATTGGAGGGGTTCCAGATGTGGCGATTGCGGAAGCGGAGAGCGTATTTCGAGGTGATGGAGAGGGCTGCGCACAGACCATAGGGCCAGTACGCGGGGGATCGCAGCAGGATGCCGACGCTGATGCCGGTGATATAGGCGCTGGCCGGGTGCGGCCACTTTTTCAGAAAGATGCGGCCGAGGATGAGCTCCCCGGTGATGCTGATCGCGATGGCGAGGAGCGTGCGTGTGTAGCTCTCGAGGATTCCGAAGGAGACGTTGCCGACCAGCAAAATGAGCGTGATGAAGATGGGCGGCATGAAGCGGCTGTCGAGAATGCGCCGCCAGAGCGCGGGCCGGGGCTGGACTGATGGAGCGACCATCCTCCAGTTCATTGAGACTCCTTCACGTGAACGAGTTGATTCGGCACAAGGTGGTCGAGGGTCTGCTCGGTCCCTGAAGGCCAGCGGATGATGGCTTTGTCGATTTGCGCATTCGCGCCAAGGCCGAAGTGCAGGCGCCGGTCATTCTCCGACGCGAAGCCGTTGCCGCCGGAGACGTACTGCATCTGCTTCTGGCCGCTCCAGAACAGCGTAACCTGGGCGCCAATGGCGCTGCGATTGCTCTTTGTGCCTTCAAGGGCAAACTCGATCCAGTTGTTGCCGGGAGCTGCGGTGTCTTTGTAGATCAACAGCGGGCCGGATTGATTGGCCACGACCGCGTCGAGCACACCGGTGTTCCAGAGATCGGCGAGCGCGATGGCGCGGCCGTCGTAGGTGTCGGTGACACCGACGGCCTGGGCGACATCTTCGAACTTGCCGGCGCCGTCGTTCATCCAGACCTTTTTCTGTTGATAGCCGGAGAGGCTGCGGCCGTTGAAGGCGGGCCAATGGGCGGCGTCGCTGATGATGGAGCTGTTGCCGCCGGCGACTTTGGAGAAGTCGTACCAGTAGCTGCGCGAGCGCGCGAGGGAGATGTAGCCGTTTTCGAGGAACAGGTCGAGGTTGCCGTCGTTGTTCAGGTCGCCAAACTGCGCGCCGAAGCTCCAGCCACCGAGTTCGACGCCGAGATCGCGGGCGAGATTGGCGTAATGAAGGCCCGGGCCATCCTGCGGAACCCAGAGGTTATTGCCCTGGAGCAGGATGCCTTCCTCGGAGATGTTCGAAACGTAGATGGAGTATTTGCCCTGGTTGAAGATGTCGCCAAAGGCAGCATTCATGCCGCTTTTGGGGGCGAAGCCAACGCCGGTTTGTTCGCCGGACTCGACGAAGTGGCCGTGGTCGTTGAGGTACAACTCCGAAACGCCATAGTCGTTGGCAACGAAGAGGTCAGGGTAGCCGGTGCCGCGCAAATCCACGGCCGCGGAGGCGAGCGCCCAGCGGCGACTGCTGATGCCGACCTTCGCGCTGACTTCCTCAAAGTGACCGTCGCCGAGGTTGTGAAAGAGATACTTGCGGCCACCGTTCTTTGCGTATTCGAAGCTCTCCGGCATCATGCGGGTGTTCTTCAGGTGCCAGAGATCGACGTCCTCGGGATAGTAGCCGGCGACGAACAGATCGAGCCGGCCGTCGCCATCGTAGTCGAACCAGAGCGCGGTGTTGGCATTGATCCAGGGAGGAAGACCGGCCTGGTCGCTGACGCGCGTGAATCCGTGACCCTGATCGTTGTGGAACAGCTCCGGGCGGCCCCACTTGATGAGGAAAAGATCGTCATAGCCATCGTTGTCGTAGTCACCCCACACCGCGCCCATCGAAACGCCGGTGCCGGACTGATTGACGTCGGCAATGCCCATCTGCTGCGCCACGTCGGTGAAGGAGCCGTCGTGGTTATTGCGGTAGAGATGATTCTGGCTGCCGGTGCGGCTGTTCGTGACGTAAATGTCGGGCCAACCATCGCGATCGAAGTCGACGATGGAAACTGCGGCGCCCATGGAAGCGACTTCGGGCATGATGCCGTCGAGTTTGTGATCGAGGATGGGGGCTTCGTGCACGAAACGGATGCCGGCCTGATGGGCGACTTCCTGGAAGCAGAAGCCATAGCGAGAAAGAGCGGCCTGGCAGTCGACGGTGGAGGTTGCGGGCCGTGCCTGGGCATGGGAAAAGTGGCGGATCACCCAGGGCGTGGCCAGCATGCCGATGAACACGATGGTGACGACGATGCGGGCGATGGGGAGGCGCTTCATCGTGGCGCGGTCTCCGCTTGCTGGGGGCGATCGTTGAGGGCGTCGCGAAAGGGTTGCGGCGTGACGTAGCGCGTTTGCCAGATGAGCCAGTCTTCCGGATGGTGGCGATACGTCCACTCCGCTTCGAGCGGTCCTGGCGGCGCGTCGTACCAGGATTTGCCGTGATACGGCAGCGGCTGCACGGTGGCGGAGAAGGTGGAGTTGTAGTCGCCGTCCTTGATCCAGCCATCACCGGCAAGCACGTAGTCGCGTACCCATCCGGCAGGCGGCGGCGCTGGAGCAGAGAAGCGCAGGGCCAATTCGTCGCCCGCGTTCATGATGATGTAACGGTCATCGATCTTGTTCAGCAGCGGGCGCACATCGCCGAAGCGGGTGTAGAAACCCTGCAGGTCGCGCCAGATCTGGGTAGTGGATGCGATGTGGTTGTAGTC
>DASZYN010000067.1:0-2424 GCA_035545435.1 Acidobacteriaceae bacterium
CGTAATGTTGAGGCGCTCGTGGTACGTGCCGGGAGCAATCTGGATGAAAACGCGACCGCCGGGGCCGGCGAACGGGTGATGGTCGAGCGCCATCTGGATCGTGGGAAATTCGGCGGTGCCTTCGATGCCGGTCTTCACATCGGGTGACACGCGCACGTGGACGTCCTGCGCGTGCAAGGCGATGCAAAGCAGGAAGGGAATCAGAGGAGTGAGACGCATCGTATCCCAGTGTGCCGCGGTGTCCCGGGAAAAGCTACTCGGGCGGAGGAGTTCGCCGCAGACGAAAAAGAGGGGACCGCCGTTTGAGCGATCCCCTCGCAAGTCAGCGCCAGGTTCGGCGCAGCAGAAAGAAGTTACCGCCTCTTCAGGTCGTTGTAGAGCTGGTCGACCCACAATGTGCCAAGGCCGGTGGTGAAATCCCAGCCGGGTCCAGCCGTGTACAGGCCATTGGCGCCGACGAGGATGTCGTGGAAGCCGCCCTTCGGATAGCTGCCGAGCAGGCCGGTTCCGTCGTACAGGCTGTAGAAGGTAA
The DNA here is from genome assembly GCA_035545435.1 of Acidobacteriaceae bacterium. Taxonomy (GTDB): domain Bacteria; phylum Acidobacteriota; class Terriglobia; order Terriglobales; family Acidobacteriaceae; genus Palsa-343. The sequence continues at coordinate 533 of DASZYN010000067.1, forward strand.
TGGGCGCGAATCCGAGTTTGGGATTCGCGGAGATCATGCGTGCCCACACACCCATAGCAAGAGGTGAAGAGAGGCTGGTGCCGCCAACGCCTTCCCACGCGCCGTTGACATAGACGTTCGCACCAGATTCAGGATCGGCGTCCATGGAAACATCGGGAATGCCTTTGGAACTGAGCGCGGCGCTGGGAACATTGGCCGCCACCTGCCAGAAGGGCGAGTACTCGAACTGGCTGATACCACCGCCGCCGGCGTTCCATGCGACTTCGGTGTTGTAGTTGCCGTCAGCGTTCGTCAGCACGGTCGTTCCGCCGACTGCGGTAACGTATTGCGAGGCTGCAGGATAGTTGACCAGCGGCACGCCGGCGGGAACGCCGTTGGTGCCAACGCCAACCGGGCAGAATGAACCGGTGTCGCCCGTCGAGGAAAACAGCGTCTGCCCCTGCGCCGCGCCTTCGGCGAACAGCTCATCGTCCAATAGCATGGAGCCGTCGAGGTAGGGAAAGATTTCGCACTCGCCGAAGGAGGCATTCGCAGCGCGCGCTTTATCGTCGGTGACCCAGCGGCTGAACGCGAGCGCCAGGTCGGAGTCCGTCATCGAAGTGGCGTCGTAGAAGTAAAGGTGCTTTACAAGGCCGCCGGCCATCCCGGTGGAATACTGCGAATCCATGTCCCACTCGTCGACGCCGGCCGTGTCCGTGCTGGCAAGGCCGACGGGCACAACCGTGACGGGAATGCGCGGGAATCCCCAGCTAGCCTGCGCGGCGTTGAAATCCGTGAGCACGCCGCTGAGGTCGCCTTCTGCGATGACAGCGATGGTTGCCTTCGAGGCCGCCGGAACATCGCTTGCCGAGTAAATTTGCCAGAAGTTCTGCGGCGTGTAGCTCACCAGATACTGCGGCGCGCCGCCTGCGGATGTTTTAAGGAGCATCGGCTTCATTTGCCCGATGGTGTTGAGGCCGAGCACGGCGCCGACGATGTTGCCGAGCGAAGCGGGCACCTGCGCCGGCGCTGTGTTGCCGTAGACGAGCTTGCCGAACTGCGCGAACTGTTCGATCGGTGTGTTGAACGCGGCGGAAGCCTGAGCAGCGGTGCCATCCGCGCTGACGATCAGATTATTCGGCTCAACGGCGACATTGGTGAAGCCCGCGCCCTGAAGATAGCTCACGACCTGCTGCACCTGTGCGGCGCTGGGGGCATAGCTGACGGCAAATTGCTCAGGTGTCAGGCTCTGTCCGTAGAGCGGATTCGCAGGATCATTGATGTTCCTGATGTACGTATTGAGCGCTGCCTGATTCTGCAGCCTGAGGGCGACGCGAACGGTCATGGCCTGATCGGTGGGGAGAGGCCCGTAGTCGGCGGCCGACTCGAGTTGTGTTACCGAGATGCCACGAGTGGCGGTGGAGGTCCAGCTGGTTTGTGCGGGGGCGGAGATAGTGAGGGTGGAGGCGAGCGTGGCGGCAAAAAGCGAGGCCGCAAGAGTGGTGGGGTATCGCATGCGTGTGGTCTCCTCAGGGTTTTCGCACTGCGTGGGGCCGAACTGCGTCGGTCAAAATTACGTGAACCGAACGTATCCAAAATGCGCGCAGAGAAAGGTTGGTTGTCCTGTGCGAAGGACGGAACGCGCGAAATTTGGGACAAGTTGAGCTTCTTGAAATAAGTGGGAAAATTCGTCACAACGACGGTGGCAGAAAGTTCCTCAATTCGGGAAAAAGTATCTGCACTTTAAATTCGTGGAGAAAACAATAGCGGCCCGTTTTTCCCACGAAATGCCATCGTTCGATAGCAACGAGAAAACAGATCCGGAGCTGACGCTCAGCTCCACAGCCGAACGAGCGGCCCGGTCGGCCCGGTGACGGGATCGGACTTCGGGAAGGGAAGATGCTTCATGCGCT
>DASZYN010000068.1:0-2352 GCA_035545435.1 Acidobacteriaceae bacterium
AAGTGCCACTTTGACGCCGGATTCATCGACACCCAGACCGCCGTCGTCCACAAATACTTTTCGCAATATTTTCCGCAGGCCATCCGCGTCGCGCAGCAGTCTCGCGAACCCGGCCAGCATCGCTACGTGTGGACCACCGGCTCGTGGCTCCTCTACGAATACCTTGAGCAGGCATCGACGCAGGATCGCCGCATCATGGAGGATGCCATCGCCGCGGGCGACATCGCCTGGCACGCCATCCCCTTCAACTGGCAGACCGAAATGATGGATGCGTCCATGATTTCTGCCAGCATCGGGCTCTCGCATGCGCTCGACTCGCGCTTCGGCCGCAGAACCACCGGCGCCAAGATGACCGATGTTCCCGGACACACGCGCGGCATCGTGGCTCCCATCGCCGCCGAAGGCGTCAAATTTCTCGACATCGGCGTGAACGACGCCAGCACGCCCGCGGACGTGCCGCCTCTTTTTCTGTGGAAAGATTCCACCGGAGCCTCGCTGGTGGTCATGTATCACTCTGGCTACGGCGCCGTTACCGTTGTCCCAGGCTCCGATCTCGCCATCGGGATTGTGGTGCGCGGCGACAACAGCGGCCCGCATACGCCGGAAGAAATCGCGAAGGTCTATGCCGATCTGGGTGCCCGCTTTCCTGGGGCCGACATCGTTGCCACGAACCTCAGCGAAATTGCCAATGCCGTCGAGCCGTTTCGAAGCCATCTTCCCGTCGTCACCCAGGAAATCGGAGATACGTGGATCTACGGCGTCGCCAGCGATCCGGTGAAAGTTGCGCGCTACCGTGAATTGGCGCGGCTTCGCCGCGATTGGATCCGGCGCGGCGCGATTCGATCCGGCGATGCGACCGACCTGCGCATGCTCCGTCAGGTTCTGCTCGAAGCGGAACATACGTGGGGCACCGACACCAAAACCTGGCTCGACTTCGATCACTATGTCCCTAAAGATCTCGCCACCATGCTCGACACGAAGAACTACAAAGTTGTCGAGTTTAGCTGGCAGGAGAAGCGCCAGGACCTGTTCGACGGCATCGACACGCTTCCGGAAGCGCTGCGCAGGGAAGCGCGCACCAGCATCGATCAACTCACGCCCAAAGAGCCACAGCTCCCTGGCGGGAAGCCCCACCCGGCAGAGCAGACTCTCGAGACGGAACATTTTCTGGTCGCGCTCGATCCCGCCACAGGAGCGATACGGCAGCTTCGCAACAAATCCACCCATGTGGACTGGGCGGATTCTGCGCACCCGCTCGCCTTGCTCACGTACCAAACGCTCTCGCCCGCCGACTACGCGCGTTTCTTCGCCAACTACATCATCAGCACCGCCGACTGGGCCAAAAAAGATTTCGGCAAACCGAACATCGAGTTGTTCGGCGCCGAAAGCCAGGAGTGGCATCCGGCGATCACACGCCTCGAGGTCACTGAAGATGCAAGCGGCCATCGCCTGCTGGCGCACCTGGCCATCAAGGACCCGCAATCCATCGCATCGGGTCGCGCTGCCTTTCCGCGAGCTATGTTTCTGGAGCTTACCTTTCCCCGCAACGAGCCCGCCGTCCAGATAGCCCTCTCGTGGTTTGGCAAACCCGCGACGCGGATGCCAGAAGCCCTGTGGTTCACGTTCAACCCGATCCTGGCCAACGCCAACGGCTGGACGATCGACAAATCCGGCGAGTCAATCTCACCCCTCGACGTGGTTGCCGCCGGCAGTCGCCATCTGCATGCTGTCTCCACCGGCTTCGCAAACAAGAGCGGCGGCCGCTCCTTCGCCGTCGAAACCCTCGATGCCCCTCTGATCGCGGTCGGCGAACGATCACCCCTGAACTTCTCGCGCGAACAGCCCGATCTCTCCACGGGAATCCACTGCAGCCTGTTCAACAATGCGTGGGGAACGAACTACATCATGTGGTTCGGCGAAGATATGCGCTTCCGTTTCGTGCTGCGCGCATAATCCAATCGCCCAAATCAAAAGCCGGGAAGGCCAATGACCTTCCCGGCTGTCGTTTTCTGTGACCTGAGCCCTGTGATCTGAGCCCTTTGATTTGAGCCCTTTGATTTGAGCCCTTTGATTTGAGCCCTGTGATCTGAGCCCTTTGATTTAGTACCGGTAGTGATCCGCTTTGTACGGGCCTTCCACCGGGACCCCGATGTACTCGGCCTGTTCCTTCGTGAGCTTCGTCAGCTTCACGCCGATCTTTTCGAGGTGCAACCGCGCCACTTCCTCGTCCAGCTTCTTGGGCAGGGTGTAGACGTCGATCGCATACGTGTCCTTGTTCTTCCACAGGTCGATCTGAGCCAGCGTCTGGTTGGAAAAGCTGTTGCTCATCACGAAGCTGGGGTGGCCGGTCGC
>DASZYN010000069.1:0-1869 GCA_035545435.1 Acidobacteriaceae bacterium
CCACCCCCGTGACTGAGGCCTGATTTTGAGCCAAAACCGGCAACGGAAGAACCAGCAGAGTCAACAGGGCAAACCGAATGAAATTCCGCATGTGTACGACACTCCTTATTTTTCTGGCAGAAAGCTGCAAAGCTCTGAATTTTCTGTGAAATACGAAAGAATGCACGTTCAAAACCAAACGGAACGCCGGTTAAACCCTCTCTTTTCATCACCAACAAATGGAATTTCATGGCGGTCACTTCCGCTTAATCAGAGATAAATCCCAAAAACTGTAAATTCGGTCGCTGCCCCGGGCTTCTGCTCCTTTTTTGAGGCACTTTTCGGCGTCGGGCGCCCTCCCCTGGCAGGACGTCACGCCCCCGCCGGGCAATCCAAAAAATTGTCGCCAGCCCCGGATTTCTGAAACCGCATTCAACTCAAAACAGAAGTCTTATGCGCCGACCTTCCCAAACGTTGGTCACCATTCATCTCTCGCGAACCGGTCCTGTTCAACGCCCATCCGCCAGTCTTACTCACAAATCCATCTCAGGTTGGTTGTCAGCCTCGTTAGCTTCAGGCATCCTTGCCCGGATCATGCACAGAGCTGCCCCAGCCGTTCTCTGCCTCGCCCTTAGTGTCTCCGCGGCGGCTCAAAGCCCCGCGCCAGCCAAACCGCCGGCCGGCCACCCGCTCACCTTCTCGATCTACGAGCGCGCCCGCAATGACACCTGGCAATGGTTCGCGGCTCCGCCGGCTTCCGAGACGTATTCCTATCTTCAATCGCTGCTCCGCGTGAGCCTCTCCCAGCGCCTCGCTCACTGGGACTGGCAAGCCGAATTGGATCAGGCGGCAGTCCTCCACGCTCCGGCCGATGCCATTGCACCGATCGCCGCCCAGGGCCAGCTCGGTCTCGGCGGCACCTACTATGCGGCGAACGGCAACAATACCGATCCTGCCGCCGCCTCCTTCAGGCAGGGCTTCCTCCGCTACGACGCGGCACCCGACAAGAATCTTCGCCTCGGCCGCATGGAATGGGTCGAAGGCGTTGAGCTTCACCCCAAAGACACGACGGTTCTGTGGCTCCAGAACAACCGCGTCCAGCAGCACCTGATCGGCAACTTCGGCTTCGCCAACGCCCAGCGCAGCCTCGACGGCATCGACGCCCACTACGGCTCCGGCGACTGGGATATCACCGCGCTGGCTGCCCGTGCCGATCAGGGCGTCTTCAACATGAATGTCAATCCCGAGCTGAATGTCGACACGCAGTATCTGGCCTACTCTCGGCTCGCCAACCGCGGTCGCGTTCTGGCCCGCGCCTTCGCCATCGGTTATCACGACGGCCGCACCGGCATCACGAAGACCGACAACCGCCCCGCAGGGGTGCGCGCCACCGACCACAAGAACATCCGCATCGGCAGCTACGGCGGCGACCTGATCGCGACCCAACCCGCCGGACGCGGCGTCCTCGACTTCGTTTTCTGGGGCGCGTATCAGAACGGAGCCTGGGGCCGTCTGACTCAAAGCGCCGGCGCCGCGCAGCTCGAAGCCGGCTACCGCTTCACCAAAGTTGGAACGCAGCCTTGGTTTCGCGGCGGATGGTGGCGTTCCACTGGCGACAACAACAATACCGACTCAAAGAACAACACCTTCTTCGTGGTGCTTCCCACGCCTCGCGTCTACGCCCGGCTGCCCTTCTACAACATGATGAATTCAACCGACTCGTTCATTCAGCTGATGGACAAGCCGCGCAAAAACTGGGATCTCCGCAGCGATCTCCACTGGCTCCAGCTCACTTCGAGCCACGATCTCTGGTACTCCGGCGGCGGCGCCTTCGACAACAAGGTCTTCGGCTTCACCGGCAAGCCTGCCAACGGCCACACGTCCTTCGCC
>DASZYN010000070.1:0-13313 GCA_035545435.1 Acidobacteriaceae bacterium
GTCGGCCCGATCGCTGAGCCGCGTCATCGATTCCGTCAACTCCAGCGCGGCGCGCTCCGCATCCGTAAAGTAAGGAGCGTCACGCCACGCGGCTACGGTCAGAACCCGCTCCAGGCTCTCGCCCGACTGCCGCAACTGGTCTGCGTGCATTTCGATGCACACGCTGCATCCGTTGATCTGGCTGGCGCGCAGGTGAACCAACTGAACGGTGGACTGCGGCAGCCCACTCTTCTCGGTAACCGCTTTGAGTTCGAACATAGCCTTCATCGCATCGGGAAAGATCATGACGGGATGATTCATTCGTGCCTGCATACAGAAACCTCCTGGGAATCAAAAATCGCTTTCGTCTTTCATGGCGATGACGAATCGCCACCTGGCAATGTGACGAATGCTGGCCTACGCCGTGGCTCGGCCCTTTTTCGCGATGTCGCACAGCATGTCCGAGTGGATGTTCAGTCCGATGTTGCTTATGTTGTAGAGGTGCTCGGTCGCCACCAGCCAAACGATTTCGCAAATCTGCCGTTCGCTGTAGTGGCGCTTCATCCGGGCAAACGCTTCCGCATCGACGCGCTTATTCCGGGTCAGTTGTGTTACATAGTCGAGCGCGGCGCGCTCCGCCTCGGAAAACAGCGGGTTCGTGGCGTACTCCGCCAGTGCGTCGAATTTCGCCTGATTCATCGAGGCCCGAATCGTGAACGAGCGGCCGATATCGATGCAGAACAGGCACACATTGAGATGCGCCACCTGCTCCCGGATCAGCATCACCAGTTCCCGAGGAAGCGTGAGCTGCTTGTCGAGCGTGCCCACTTTGCCAACAAACTTCCCGAAGCCCAGCGGCATCCGCGCCGCGAACACCTTCAGCGGCGTCATGACCTTGCCGAATTGCCGCCGAGACATCGCGTAGACCAGCTTCATCGTCAGTCCGCGCGGCTTTTCGATCGGCGCCAGCAGCGGCTCGTCCAGTCCGGCAAAAGTAAGATCAGGCTCCTTCATCTCTGCGAGCATGGAGTCCTCCATTCTTTAAAGAGTCTCGTCACAAGGCTGACGGATGCGGACGCGCCGGCGTGACAGCCCGCGCGCCGGCGGGATCACGCAGTGCCCACGGCGCAGGCAGCAGCCGCCACGACACCATCAGAAACCCGCAAAAGACCAGCGGTCCGGCCCAGCGAGCGGGACCATCGCCCATGAAAAAATGCGATGCCACGGCTCCCGAATACAGGAAGAACATGCCCGCATACGCCCACTCCCGGAGCCGCGGAAACCGCGGCATGAGTATTGCGGCCGTCCCCAGCAGTTTCCAGACTCCAAGAATCGTCAGCAAGTATCCGGGATAGCCAAGATGATCCATGATGGCGCGAACATATTGCGTGCGCAGAAGATCCCAGATGCCTCCCAGCGTCATCTCCGCGGCGACGAGCAGAGTGGTGACCCAGTAGACGATCAGGCGGGATCGAGATTGGTTCCTGGCAGGCATAGAGCTCCTTGTCACAACCGGCGGGTCCGGTTCGTCATTACCATGACGAAAGAACCCGGGAGAATGTGACAGATGGAGCAGCGGGATTTTCTGGCGGAACAGTTTGAGGCAAATCGGGGACACCTGCGCGGCGTAGCCTACCGCATGCTCGGTTCATTGACCGATGCCGACGATGCGGTGCAGGAATCATGGCTCCGCCTGAGCCGCAATGGCGCCGAGGGCATCGACAACCTCGGTGGATGGCTGACCACCGTCGTCGCCCGCGTCTGCCTCGATATGCTTCGCTCGCGTAAGTCGAAACGCGAAGAGCCGCTGGAGATTCCAGGAACGATCGATCCCGTACCCCAGCCGCATGCGAAAACCGATCCGGAAACCGAAACCATGATGGCGGACTCCGTCGGCCTCGCGTTGCTCGTTGTCCTCGATCGCCTCGATCCCGCTGAACGCCTCGCCTTCGTCCTGCACGACATGTTCGATCTTCCCTTCGATGAGATCGCCGGCATCGTGGGACGATCCGAAGCAGCCACGCGCCAGCTCGCCAGCCGTGCGCGGCGTCGTGTCCGCGGCGTCGACGTCTCGGAAACAAATACCATCGGGAAGCAGCGCCGCGTGGTCGACGCCTTCCTGGCCGCACTGCGCCGCGGCGATGTCCCAGGGCTGGTCGCTCTGCTCGATCCCGATTTCTCCGTGCGTGCCGACGCGACGGCTGTCGCTGCCCTTCCTCCCGACGTTCAAGGCGCAGAAGCCTGGGCGAAGCATGCAGTCCAGACTGCGCGCGGTGCAAAGTTCGCCCAACCGGCGCTGGTGGATGGCAGCGTAAGCATCGTGATCGCACCCAAAGGCCGGCTCTTCCGTGTCCTGCGCCTCACCATCGAAGGCGACAGGATCGCGGCGATGGAGGTCATCGGCGATCCGGAGCGCCTGCGGCAGATGGATCTGGCCGTGTTTAGCGACTGAAGCCACACCCAACTCGCCTGCAAATCGACGCCAAATTCTGGCGTCTCGTGCGGTTTTCCTCAGGAATCCACGCGATTTAACAAAGGGCTCCCTTGCCCGCAGTGATGATTGTCACCGACAATCGTCCACATCTGTCCGCATTCTGTCCTGTACCCCGCGCTGGTTCGCCGGATCGTCCAGGCTCTGCTCCTCCCGGCAAAACAGCGCGTCGAAAACTCGTCTCCGCGTTCGCTTCGTTCACGCTGAAGCAGCGGCAGGATCATGAACCCGAGCCGCGATTGCCGGACAGGCAATCGGGGAGAACACGATGCCGCTCTATGCAGAACGCCCGCCTCTGCCCTCCGATGACAAGCGCTGGAGAATCGTCAATGGCACCATGCGCAAGCATGGCTACTCGCGCAACGCGCTGATTGAAGCCCTGCACACCGTGCAGTCCTCCTTTGGCTTTCTCGACGAGCCGGCCATCAAATTTGTCGCGCAGTCGCTCCGTGTTCCTTTGAGCCAGGCGTATGGAGTGGTCACCTTCTATCACTTCTTCAGCCTCAAGCCGCCCGGCAAGCACACCTGCACCATCTGCACCGGCACTGCCTGCTACATCAAGGGGTCGGACAAGCTCGTCGCGCAGACGGAAAAGCTGCTGCATATTCATCCCGGACAAACCACGCCCGACGGTGAAGTCTCCTTCACCACCGCGCGCTGCGTCGGCGCCTGCGGCCGCGCCCCCGTGGTTCTGCTCGATGGCGAACTCTCCGGACAAATCGAAGCCGCCGAACTCGAACATCAGCTGGAAAGGTGGACGACGCAATGAACGTTGAGGAGCTTCAGGAGATTGCCGAGGCCGCCGTCGAAGAACGCGACAAATTCGAGTATCAGATCAACGTTTGCATGGGCACCGGCTGCCTCTCGCAGCACAGCGACAAGGTCAAAGAAGCGATTGAGAAGGAAGCAGGCGCCGCCGGAAAAAAGTGCCACGTCCGCCGCACCGGATGTATGGGCCTCTGCGCGGCAGGCCCCCTGGTGCTGGTCGAGCCTTCCGAGCAGCGCTACGGCCACGTGCACGCCGCCGATGCGAAGGACGTCGTCGCCTCGCTCGGCGGTGAGCCGATTGCGCGCCTCGACCCGCACCTCGAAGGCTACTTCGAGGGCCAGAAACACATCGTGCTCGAAAACTCCGGCCACATCGATCCGGAGAAAATTGACGAATACATCGCGCGCGGTGGCTATGAAGCTCTCCTGAAGGCGCTCACGGAGATGACGCCGCAAACGGTCATCGAGCAAATCTCCAAAAGCGGTCTGCGCGGACGCGGAGGAGGCGGCTATCCAACCGGCCTGAAATGGGACACAGTCGCCAAGGTCAAAGGCGCGCAGAAATACGTCATCTGCAACGGCGACGAAGGCGACCCCGGCGCATTCATGGATCGCAGCGTGCTCGAGAGCGATCCGCAGCGCGTCATCGAAGGCATGGCGATTGCCGCTTACGCCATCGGCGCCAGCAAGGGTTACATCTATGTCCGAGCAGAGTACCCGCTCGCCGTGCAGCGGTTGACCGTCGCTCTGCAGCAGGCGCGCCGCCGCGGTTTCCTCGGCAATGCGATCTGCGAGACCCAGTTCAGCTTCGACATCGACATTCGCCTCGGCGCCGGAGCCTTTGTCTGCGGCGAAGAGACTGCGCTCATCGCCTCCATCGAAGGCAAGCGCGGAACGCCTCGCCCGCGTCCGCCCTATCCCGCAGTTTCAGGACTCTGGGGCAATCCCACGCTCATCAATAACGTCGAAACCTTTGCCAACGTCGCGCCCGTCATTCGCCACGGCGGCGAGTGGTTCTCCTCGATGGGTACAGCACGGAGCAAAGGCACCAAGGTCTTTGCGCTCACCGGCAAAATCAAGCGCACCGGACTCGTCGAAGTGCCCATGGGCATGACGCTGCGCCAGATCATCTTCGACATTGGCGGCGGCGTTCCCGACGGCAGAAAATTCAAGGCAGTACAGACTGGCGGACCCTCGGGCGGCTGTTTGCCCGAGGAACACCTCGATTTGTCCATCAGCTACGACGCCCTCATCAGCGCCGGTTCCATGATGGGTTCGGGCGGCATGATCGTCATGGACGATACCTCGTGCATGGTCTCGGTCGCCCGCTTCTTTATGGAATTCTGCATGACCGAATCCTGCGGCAAATGTATTCCGTGCCGCGCCGGCACCGTCCAGATGTACGAATTGCTCACGAAGATCTGCCAGGGCGAGGCGACCCACCGCGATCTCGACCAGCTGACCGAGCTATGCGAGGTCGTCGGCGCCACCAGCCTCTGCGGCCTCGGCCAAACGGCGCCCAACCCCGTGCTCAGCACGCTGCGTTACTTCAAACATGAGTACCTGGCGCACATCGACGAAAAGCGATGCCCTGCGGGAGTCTGCGAGTGCAGTCCTGTGGCAGTGGAGGTGCACGCATGAGCGCGGAACCAAATGTTCGCACACTGACCATCAACGGCGAAGAGATCAGCGCCCGCTCCGACCAGTCCATCCTGGACGCCGCGCGCGAGCATAACATCGACATTCCTACCCTTTGCCATCTCGAAGGGCTCTCCGAAGTCGGTGCCTGCCGTCTTTGCCTCGTCGAAGTCAAAGGTGCGCGTCGTTTGCTGCCCGCATGCGTCACGCAGGTGCAGGAAGGCATGGAAGTCACCACGCACTCTCCGAAGATCGACCGCTATCGCACCATGATCCTCGAGCTGTACTTTGCCGAGCGCAACCACGTCTGCTCAGTCTGCGTGGCCAACGGCAATTGCGAGTTGCAGAGCCTGTCGCTCAAGCTCGGCATGACCCACGTCGAGATTCCTTACCAGTACCCACAGTTGCCCGTTGACGCGTCACACCCGCGCTTCACCGTCGACCACAACCGCTGCGTGCTCTGTACTCGCTGCGTGCGTGTCTGCTCTGAAATCGAAGGCGCCAACACCTGGGGCGTGATGGGCCGCGGCGGCGAGTCCCTGGTGATTACCGATCTGAAACAGCCGTGGGGCGATTCGGAAACCTGCACCAGCTGCGGCAAATGCGTGCAGGTGTGCCCCACCGGCGCGCTCTTTGAGAAGACCAGCGTCGGCAACAAAACCCGTAAGCATCCGGATTTCCTGCCGTACCTGCAGATCATGCGGGAGGGAGAATGAGCGACCTGAAAACACTCGCCACCGTCTGGCTCGATGGCTGCTCCGGCTGCCACATGTCTTTGCTTGACATGGACGAGCGGCTCATCGAGCTCAGCAGCCAGTTTTGCCTGGTCTACAGCCCGCTGGTCGATCGCAAAACCTTTCCCGACCTCGTCGATGTCACGCTGGTCGAAGGCGCCGTCGCCAGCGAAGACGACCTGAAGAAGATTCGCAAAATCCGCGAGCACACCCGCATCCTCGTCTCGCTCGGCGACTGCGCGCTCACCGGCAACGTCTCCGCGATGCGCAATGCCTGCGGACCGCAGCCCGTCTTCGTCCGCGTCTACGAGCAGAACGCCGATCTGCAGAAGCAGGTGCCCACCGTCGGCGTTCCGCCGCTGCTCGCTCGCGTGCGCCCGGTGCACGAAGTCGTGCCCGTCGACGTCTTCGTCCCCGGCTGCCCACCGTCGGCGGACACGATTTACCAGGTGCTGTCGCAGTTGCTGGCAGGTCAGGTTCCCACGCTGGGCGGCGTCGCCCACTTTGGCTGAACGAGAGCCCTGGAGCAGGAACAGAAGCCAGGGAAAGGAAGCAGGAAAAATGCCCCGTACCATCGTCATCGATCCCGTCACACGCCTCGAAGGACACGGCAAGATCACCCTGCAGCTCGACGAAGCCGGCATCGTGCAGGACGCGACCTTTCACGTGACTCAGCTGCGCGGCTTCGAGAAATTCACCGAGGGCCGGCCCTTCTACGAGATGCCCAATATCACGGCGCGCATCTGCGGCATCTGCCCGGTCAGCCATCTCGTCGCCTCGTCCAAAGCCTGTGATGCCATTCTCGCCGTCAAAATCCCACCTGTCGCCGCCGACCTGCGCCGCATCCTGAATCTGGCCCAGCTCATCCAGTCGCACGCGCTCAGCTTCTTCTATCTGTCCTCCCCCGATCTGCTCCTCGGCATGGATGCCCCTGCCGAGCAACGCAGCATCCTGCACGTCGCCCATACGCACCCAGCCATCGGCGCCGACGGCGTGGCGCTTCGCAAATTCGGCCAGCAGATCATCGAAATGCTCGCCGGACGCCGCATTCACCCTGGATGGACCGTGCCCGGCGGCGTGAACGAGCCGCTCAGCGTGGAGAAACGCGACCAGATGCTCGCCATGATTCCTGCCGCGAAGGCCGCCATCCAGCGCACCCTGCAGTGGTACAAAGGCGCAACCGAGCAGTTCGCCGCCGAAATCGGTGTCTTCGCCAACTTCCCCACGCTCTTCATGGGCCTGGTCGACGAGCACGGCCTGGCCGAGTACTACGACGGCGCGCTGCGCATCATCGACTCGGAAGGCAACATCATTGCCGGCGAGCTGAACCCCGCTCAATACTCCGACTTCATCGGTGAAGCGGTCGAGCCCTACACCTACATGAAGTTCCCCTACTACAAGCCGCTCGGCTACCCCGGTGGAACCTATCGCGTCGGTCCCCTGGCTCGCCTCAACCTTGCCGACCACTGCGATACACCTCTGGCCGACGGGGAATGGCGCGAGTTCCGCGCGATGTCGCCCCGGCCCCTGCTCAGCTCCTTCCACTATCACCACGCGCGGCTCGTGGAAATGCTGTACGCGACCGAAAAGATCGAATCGCTGCTGGCCGACAAAACAATCCTCGATAAGCACGTGCGCGCTACCGCCTCGGTCAACAGCCTCGAAGGCATCGGCGTTGCGGAAGCGCCGCGTGGCACGCTGATCCACCACTATAAGGTTGACGAGAACGGCCTCATCGTCTGGGCCAACCTCATCATCGCCACCGGCCACAACAATGCCGCCATGAACCGCGGCATCCTGCAAACTGCCCGCCATTACGTACAGGGCGACCAGATCGCCGACGGCATGCTGAACCGCGTCGAAGCCGTGGTCCGCACCTTCGATCCATGCCTCAGTTGCTCCACCCACGCCATGGGCCGGATGCCGCTCTCCGTCGAACTGCGCGCGCCCGACGGCTCCCTGGTGAAGGAAGTGCGGCGAGGCTAACGCCATGAAGCCTGTCGTGAAAATGAATGCGGCGCCCGCGACCCCACCTCCCGCGCTGTTGCTCGCCTGTGGCAACTCGCTCCGCCAGGACGACGGCGTCGGCCTGCGCATCGCTGAAGCCGCCGAGCACCTCTTTCCCGCCTCGCGCCTGCACATCGTCGCCGCCCAGCAGTTCACCCCGGAAATGGCCGCTGACTTAGCAGCCACGGACCTCGTCATCTTCGTCGATGCTTCGGCCGTCGACGAGCCCGGAGCGATCCGCGTTGTTCCTGTCACTCCGCAGGCCGACGCGCCCGACACCCACCGGCTCGATCCGCCGGCCCTGCTCGCGATGGCGCAGACCTTTTGTGGCCACGCTCCCGCGCGTGCCTTCGCGCTCACCGTTGGCGCATGCCGCTTCGGCTACGGCGAAGAGCTGTCCGGCCCTCTTCGTCAGGCCGTTCCCCGTGCTGTGCGGCTGCTTAGGAGTTTGGTGACTGCCTTTTCTGCCCGGGCATAGTCAACCCCGGCGCCCCGACTGCGCACAGCGTGACAGGCGTTACTGACAACTGCGCCGTCGAGGGCTATCCTTGCGCCGACTCGAGGCGACTGCATGAAAGCCATTGTCTATCGCCACTTCGGTTCCCCCGACGTTCTCCACTGTGAAGAAACAGCGAATCCCGAGCCGCGAGAAGGCCAGGTTCTCATCCGGGTTCGCGCCGTGGGCCTCAATCCGCTCGACTGGAAGCTGATGAAGGGCAAACCCTGGCCTCTTCGCCTGATCATGGGCCTGCATAAACCGAAACATCCAGGCGTCGACGTTGCCGGCGAGGTGGAATCCATCGGTCCAGGTGTGGCGCAGTTCAAGTCTGGCGATCAGGTCTTCGGTGCCTGCCGAGGCGCGCTGGCGGACTACGTCTGCGCGCCTGCATCGACCCTCGCCATCAAGCCAGACAATGTCACCTTCGAGCAAGCGGCTTCCGTTCCTGTCGCGGCCTGGACCGCCCTTCAGGGACTGCGCGACAAAGCTCGCATCCGGTCAGGCGAAACCGTACTCATTAACGGGGCAGCGGGTGGTGTCGGCACCTTTGCCGTGCAGTTCGCGAAACATTTCGGCGCCGGCGTGACCGGTGTCTGCAGCACGCACAACCTGGAACTGGTGCGCTCCATCGGAGCCGATCGTGTCCTCGACTACACCGCGCAGGGGCTCGCCGAAGACGATCGGCAGTACGACGTGATCCTCGAATGCGTGGGCAGTCTCTCCGAACCCCAGATACGCCGCATGCTGACGCCGAAAGGCAGATGCGTGATGATCGGAGCGAGCCCCAACGTGAGCCTCACGACGATTCTCGCAGGCATGCTCAAAATGCTCGTGATGGCGCCCTTCCGGAAGCAGAAGATCGTCACGTTCATGGCCAGGCGCAGTCAGAACGACCTCAACTTCATCGCCGGACTCCTCGAGTCAGGCGCCGTCAGGCCCGTTATCGACCGTTGCTACAGCATGAACGAAGTCGCCGAAGCCATGAGCTACCTGGAAGCCGGACACGTACGCGGCAAGCTCGTCGTCCACATCGCGTAGGCGCGCCGCACCATTCTGATATCCGGACCCGCGACGCTACGGTGTCCGCAATCTCCAGTGCGGTTTCTCCTCCGTTTTCAGCACCGGCAAAAACGCCACATGATCCTCTTTACAGATGGCCTGAATCGCCGGACGCGCCGTCATCAATCCCGCCGGCAGTCCGCCGCCGGGGGAAATCCACTGTCCCACCATCCTGAACCGCTGCAGTCCTGGAAGTTTGTTCGGCAGTGCACGGAATCGGACGCCCGGCGGCAAAAACCAGCCTTCCATGCTGCCCTTCCAGTTGCCGGTGCAGCGCATCACCGTCGCCGGCGTCGACACATCCACAACCTCCACCGCCTCGCGGATTCCAGGAATCTTCCGCTCCAGAGCCCTGAGAACCACATCCGCTACCCGGTCCTTCTCCGCGCGATACTGCTCGGGATCGTCCCGGTACAAATCGCTCCAGTACCGAAAATTTCGCGTCATCAGCAGGCTCGTGACGGCAGTCTTTCCCGGCGGCGCGAACGTCGGATCGAAGTGGAAGATGCGGAAGCCGATCTGCTTCATCTCCGTCTCAGGGTCCACGCGAATCGGCTCATCGAGAATCCGGCTCACCGCCCACGGCATATCCGACAGATCCCTCCCCACGCCAAACGAGACCTGCAGATACGAGGGGAAAATCGGCATCTTCTCATAATTCCGATCGATCGCCGCGTTCCTGTAGCGGCCGCCCAGCATCTCGTAAATCGTGGCATGTCCGTCGGCCGCTGAGATCACCCAGTCCGCGGTAATCATCTCTCCATTCGACAGCCGTACGCCGACGGCTCGGTCGTTCTCCACCAAAATGCGCTCCACCTTCGCGCCGCATCGCACATGCCCACCCAGGCTCGTCAGCTTTTTTTCAATCAAATGGATCAGCGCCTGCGAGCCGCCGATTGAGTAGCCTCCCTCACCGGCGTTGTGCCACGCCAGTGAAAAGACCAGGGCCAACGCGCACATCTGTCCCATTTCGCCCGCCCCAAAGAAGCTCTGCAGCAGCGGATTTCTGAAGCGCTTGCTGTACTCGTACCCACTCATCTTCGTCAGCCGGCGCAGTGCTGGCACCAGCGGAACGTTCCGCAGATACGTGGGCAAGGTCATCAGCCAGCTCTTGTTCGGGTTCGGCATCCGGAATTTGCTGAACACGCGAATGTCGTGCGCCAGCGAGCGAATCGCCTTCGCATCTTGCGGCGCGCGCTGCAGCAGCTCCTTCTCCAGCCGATCGACGTTCGTTGCTATCGGTAAACCTTCCCCGTGCTCATCCTCGATCCGCGCCATCTCGGCTGGAAACACAAATTGCAGCTGGTCGATGTCGCATACTTCGCGCCACACGTGATTGAAGTCGCCGCCCGGCTTCGAGCCAACCAGCCAGTGCAGGCAGGTTTCAAACGTGTACCCTTGCCGGTGCCAGCTCATCGCCAGCCCGCCGGTCATGGCGTGCATCTCGAGAACTTCCGTCTCATACCCGCAGCGCTGCGCATAAACGGCCGCGCAAAGCCCGGCGATGCCGCCGCCAATGATGACGATCCTGCGGCCATTCTGGTCCATAGTGTTGTCTCCTTGCTTTGACCTTCAGTTCGCCGAAGCCCCTGAGGGTGAACTGTGGCGCATCGCGGCTCCCGCCAGGATCAGAACCAGTGCCACCACCCCGTAGAGGTAATGAGGCCAGATGACCATGCGCAGCAGCACGCATTCCGCAACGAGCCATCCCAGCAGCACGCATCCCTGGAACATCGCCCAGAACCCGTCATGCCGGCAGCGCGCCAGCACCAGCCCCAGAACCCAAAGTCCCAGTACGCCGTTCGCAGTTAGCAGGATGATGCCCGGAACGAGCCACGAGTGAAACGGCGAGTCTCGCAGCAGGTTCAGCGGCATCATGCCCCAGGGGTTGCCATGGGCATGAATGATCAACACCGTCCCGCCGTAGAGCGCGGTTATCGACAGGAACAGCAGAGCCACGACGGCCAGCACGCGAACGTACACAACCAATCCTCCCCTGGCGGAGGACCGTTCCCTGCAGATTAAGCCGCACCCTGGCCCCGAGAATCGGCGGCAACCGTCATGCGAGTTCGGGCCGGTGCCAGTCTGCCCTTCGCAAGCGAAGTATAAGTGCAGGGCGGCAATTCGTCTGTGACGGCAGGCACAGGTCCCTGCGACTCTCAGCGCACATTACGATCGTCTATCTCTCTTCCCCTTCCGTAACGAGGAGCGGTCCTCCGCCGACACGGCGGAGTCGAGGGACAACCACCCGGCCTTTACCAACTTCTAACGACGTGGCAAGCAGTGCCCGCGCTATCCTGGCAAGTCTGCCCGGGTTTCATCCATCACAACAACCCTTCATCAGGAGGTCTCCCGTGAAACGGAGCTTGACGCTCGTCGTGTGTCTTGGCGCGATGATCGGATTTGCCAGTTATGTCGTTGCCTCTGCCAGTGCACAAACACTATCCCCCCGCAATAATGTCGTTGCCTACGTCTACGTGGCCAACTCCGCCGGCGGCAATGCCACAGAGATTTCGGCCTTCGCGGCCGATCACGCCGGGAGACTGCGCCCCGTCTCCGGCTCGCCCTTCATGGAGAACGCCGGCTCCATGGCGGTGAACGGCACGTATCTGATGGCGGTATCCGGGACCAATATCAATGCCTACCGCATCGCTGACGACGGTTCGCTCACTTACGCAGTCTCTACCGGCTATCAGCAGGTCCAGCCAGGATGCGGCGGCGCCAATCAGCTCGAATTCGATCACACCGGTCAATCCCTGTATGTGACCGAATATCAGGTCGACTGCTCCAACAACGGACTCACCAACTGGGCCGTCGACAACTCAACCGGAGCGCTGAACTACCTTGGGCTGACCGATACCGGGAACTGGAACGTCAATGCCCCTTCTTTCATCGGGAACAATGTGTTCGCCTACACCGCGTTCAACGACAACTGCATGTACTACAGCCTGAATTCGTTTAAGCGCGACGCGAATGGAATGCTGACGGAGTTTAGCTCAGGCTTAAATTCTCCGCCGCCTCCGGCAGGATTCAGCGGCTACATCCCATATCTGGGGGCTGCCGATCCCACCAACCATGTTGCCTTCGCTGAGATCCCGGCGAATCCGCCCGGCTGCGCAGCTGATCCGGTGCAACTGGCGACGTACACCGTTAATTCTGACGGGTCCCTTACCACCACCAGCACCGCGGCCAATATGCCTGCGACCGCGATCCAGAACATTTACGACATGAAGATGGCGCCGTCCGGTCAACTCCTTGCTGTGGCTGGACAGGAAGGTCTGCAGATTTTCCACTTCAACGGTGCCAACCCCATCACCCCCTACACCGGCCTGCTGACCACCGATCCCATCAACCAGATGTTTTGGGACAACGACAATCATCTCTACGCGATCACGGCAGCTTATAGCGGCGGATCCAACAACCTTCATGTATTCACCGTTACGCCGTGGGGTTATCGCGAGGCGCCAGGTTCGCCGTACACGCTTAGCGGTCCGCGCAACATCATCGTTCAGCCCTGGCCGCGCTATCAGGCCTGGCAGCCAGAGCCCCGAGTCGCCGGCGCGATCCAGCGGCTGGGCCCGCTTATGTTGAAGCCTTAGTACGACCGCAGTAAAGCCTGCGGCTGGGGAGAAGCCTCCGGCGCCGGGTTTTCCGGAGGCTGACCCTCATCCGGCGGGGGCGCCTGTCCGCGCGGCGGCTCGTAGTGCGGACGATTCTGCAGCTTGAAATCGTCACGGACCACATAGAAATTCTGCTCCGGCAAATCAGCCTCAAGCAGTGCACCTTCGCTCGTGTAGTAAAGCTCCACACTGAAGCCGTTTTCTTCGCTGATAACCACGCTCGTGTGGTGCGCATCCACGGGTTGGCCGTGGAACGTCCCCTTCACGTCCGGTTGCGCGTTGTACTGCGCAGGAATCAGCAACCCGGTCTGTTTCGGGATTACGATCCAGGTCGTCGGCGCATGCGCCAGCGCAAAGTGCGCCATCGCTGTGTACGCCGCGGGATCAAGATCGGCCAGCAGAGCCGTGTGCTGATGACGGTCAAAGGTGTTGTTTGTCGTTTTGCCCTTGGCGGCAATGCTCAGCTGGAACTGCCGTCCCGATGGATCCGAGTTCATGCTGAACGTTACCTGCGATCC
>DASZYN010000071.1:0-1567 GCA_035545435.1 Acidobacteriaceae bacterium
GTTCGCTGGTGCGGCCACTACAGCTCCTCATCAAATATTCCAAATTCAGCATGGCGTCGAAATTTCAACAATTTTTCGGCATCGAGCGGCGACGTCTCCGACACGTTCCTGGCCTTCACCCTGAAGGAACAACGTGTATTCGTCAGCAATCCATCAATACATCGATGGGGAGACCACTTTCGCCCTCGCTCGAATATTTCAAGATGCCACGCGCTTTAGCGAGCTGCGGTCACCTCCGCCCCGTCCGCCCTCCCACGATCATCGCCACGGCTCTTCATCGCAACCCGTGGCGGGAGGTAATAACCCTCAGGAACCACAAGAATGATCAGCACCAACAACCGTTAACGGACGCGGAATAACCCTACTCGCAGGCAATAACCCTACTCGGCCGTCGGGCGCACTGAATAACCCTAACGCCGCCGGCGACGCCACGCCTCGGCGCGCCACTCGCCGGCCGCGTAACCCTAATGCCGTCCACGAGCGAATAACCCTAACGGGCTCCGCCGTGACGCCCAGGCAGCTGCTGCAGTGCACTAACCCTAACGGGCCGCCTCAGCCTCGCCTGGCTCCTTCCGGCCAGCGCAACCAGACGCGGCGTGCCTTCGGGCTCGGCACGCCGCCTCTCACCGCCGCTGCGCCATCACGTCTATCACGGTACGGCCGTCGCTCGCTCGCGCACTGCGAGCATTAGCGCGGCTTATTACTTGTACCGTGCCGCCGTACCGGCGTGCTGTGCTTCGCAGCACTGTGCGTGTGCGTGCCAGGTTCGTCTGAAAAGCCACAGCGTCGGGCTCGTCTCGGAGGCTCAACAACCCTGCTTTGGGCCTCGCCTCACAGCGGTGCTGTGCGAGACGAGACTACGCTCTACCGTGGAAGACGGCCGAGCACACACGCGTGCCACGCCTACGACGGAAGACCTCACCCGAGTCTGTTCGATTCAACCTCCAAGAAATGAAGTGCGTGCCTCAATGTCGGACCAAGTCGATACGGACAAGACGCAATGCAAGACCAGCCAAGGCGACATCTCGCCTGCGGCACTCTCAATGACTAAGCCTATCTACCTGCTTTATTTGCGGCTCCGCCGCTGTCATTTATTTGCGCAGCTTTTTGCCAGCTGCCGACCGTTTGGCCTGCCCGTCAGGCCGCGCTCGCCCGCTGCCTGCGCCCTCTCTTGCCGCCTGCGCGCTGCCCGCTTGACCGCCGTCCACTCGCCTGACGAAGGTTCCAGTGTGAACCGAAACGCGTAGCGAACTCCATTGCACACGCACTTCCTCTCGCGAGAGCGCCTGCGCTCGCACGCGCGCGCGCACGTCACCGCGCTGCCGCCGCGCTGCGCCCGCACCCGCTTCCCACCCCGAACAGACCACGCAGCGCAGCCGAGTGCCGCGACGTAGCAGCGCGCGCTAACCCAAGGGTTAACGCGCCGCTGCGCGGCGCGCCTAATAACCCTAATAACCCTAATAACCCTCAGGAACCACAAGAATGATCAGCACCAACAACCGTTAACGGACGCGGAATAACCCTACTCGCAGGCAATAACCCTACTCGGCCGTCGGGCGCACTGAAT
>DASZYN010000072.1:0-5330 GCA_035545435.1 Acidobacteriaceae bacterium
GCCGGAGGTGTATCGCAGCTTTGGATTTCCGGGAGCGGACGATCTGGGCAACATGTTCCAGTTCAAGCGCGACTTCAACGACGATTTCCGCAAGCCGCGGGATGTGGAGCGGTCGCGCCGGCTGAATCCTGAACTGCAAAATTTTGACGCGTGGCTGACGGCGAACAAGAGCCGGATTCCACTGAGTTGAATCGGAGCGTACCGGCTCATACCAGGGTCGGGCGGCGGCTGTCCATCATGTCTTCTGAATAGATGCGGAGACTGTTGCGGCCCGAGTCTTTCACTGCGTACATGGCAGCATCGGCGGAGCGGAGGAGATCCTGTGCCGTGAGCCCGGCGTCGGGGTAAATGGCGATGCCGACGCTGACCGTGATGCTGAGGCTGCGCTCTGCGATGTTGAGCGGTTGAGCCGCATTGCGGATGATCTGCCGGCCGCATCGCTCTACGTCTTCCATGGAGCGGAAGTCGGGCATGACGATGACGAACTCGTCGCCGCCGAGGCGGGCGACCGTATCGGACTCTCGCACGGAAGCGAGCAGGCGCTGGCCCACGGTAGCGAGCAGCAGATCGCCGTCGGCGTGGCCGAGCGAATCATTGATCTGTTTGAAATTGTCGATGTCGAGGACGAAGATGGCGACGCTCTGGCAGAGTTCCTCAGCGCGCGCGATTGCAAGGCGGAGACGCTCGTAAAGAAGCGTGCGGTTGGCAAGACCGGTGAGATGGTCGTGGTGGGCGAGGTAATGGATGTGCTCGGAGCGGCGGCGATGCTCCGTGACGTCGCGACTGGTGATGGCGACACCGTTGCCGAGTTTCACGACCTGAACGTTGAGCCAGGTGCCCTGGATCATGTCGTCGTCGATGAAGACTTCGCAGCTGTAGGGAGCGCCAGTGCGGACGACCTCGCGATATTGCTCGATGAGGCCGGAGCGGATCATGAAGGGGCGCACCTCGGTGAGGATCTTCCCGTAGAGGCTTTCGCGCGGCACACCGAGGCGGCGCTCGGCATTGGGGTTGATATAGCTGAAGCGAAAATCGACGATGGCGCCGGTCGAGTCCGGCACGCCGTCGAAGATGTAGAAGTCGTCGAGGGTATTTTCTGCGGCGGCGAGGAAGCGGGCATGCTCGCTGCGCGCGGAGGCCGAAGCCTCACGGAAAATGCGCAGACGCCACAGAAGAAATGGGGCGACCAGGCCGGAGGCAGCCAGAATCGAACCTTCGAGGATCAGCCCCATTCGCAGCGATTCCGCCAGGAAAGGAAGCGCCAGAAGGATCGGCGCGGCGCCGGCGATGACGAGGAGGGAAGAACTGGGGAGCCAGCGCTGCGAGAGCTCTGGTGGCGGTGTGGGGTTGGATACCTGCGCAGCTGGGAAGACTTGGGCGGGCATATTCAGCGAATGAGCCCTGGGTCGGGAGCTATTGAAGGGGATTCTATCGTGTCGAATTAACAAACGGGATAGTACGAATTGGTTATTAACCCGCCCCAAGCGTGTCGCGGGGCCGTCCGCGTCGCGCTTCGCACCGTCCGATGGCTAGCGCTGGCTGGCCTCGCCGGCGGAAACCCTGCGATTGAATTCTGCGGAACCTTTGCGGGGAACACTGAGCGTTTGCCAGTTGCCGCAGCAGAAGTGTTTCGCCAGCAGAACAATTTGACCGATGTGATGCGGGTAGTGCGCGATCTGACGATTGATCGCCTGCATCACAGAGTGCTTTTCGCCGCGAATGGTGACGGTGCGGACCAGGTCGGCATCGTTGAGGGGCTGCAGTGCGGAGAAGAGACACGTCCAGCCACGCTCCCACATTGCCAGGAGGTCGGCGCGCGAGGTGGGAGGATCTTCGAATTCGCTGTCGCGGTTGCGGTCGGCCTTCTCGCCATCGGTGGTGAGGAAGTCCGTCCAGCGGGAGCGCATGTTCCCGGCCATGTGCTTCACGATGATGGCGATGGAATTGGCGTCGTCATCGATGGCGGCAAAGAGCTGCTCATCGGAAACCTGATCCATGGCACGTTCGGCGAGCTTCTTGTAATAGGCAAAGAGGGCGAGGGAGTCCTCGATGTAAGACGTGGTGAATTGCAGCGCCATGGAGAGAGTGTAGTGGAGTGGCGCGGCGGCGGGTGTTCGGGACTAGCTGTGCTGGGCGACAGCGTCGGCCAGCGCCTCGAATTTTGAGGCGTCGCCGTACCGGAAGAGGGCATACCACGCGTTGAGCGCTTCTTCGGAATAGACCTCGAGCATGCCGAAGATCTGATAGGCGAAATCGATGGGAGCGGCCCCCGAGGCGGTGATGAGGTTGCCGTCGGCGATGGCCGGGATGTTGCGATAGAGCGAGTGGCCGCGATAACGAGTGGCCTTCAGGTATTCGGGTGAGTTGCTGGTGTGGAGGCGGTTGTCGAGGAAACCGGCCCGCGCCAGGGCGAGAGTGGCCGCGCAGATGGCGGCAACGGGAACTCCAACCGCAAGAAACTCGGCCACTTTTTCAACCGCGTCCCGATTCCCGCCTCTTTCCCATGCGTCGCCGCCGGGAAGGATGAGGAGGGCACTGGAGGTGGGAAAGAGATCGTCGAGGGCGAGGTCAGGCTCGATATGAATACCGCCCATGGTGGTGATGGTTTCCCGAGAGCTGGCCACGGTGGCTACACAGAACCGGCCGGGTTGGCGCTGGAAGCGAGGGTTATTGATGCCGGCGATGGCGAAGGCAGGTTCCCAGTCGGCCATGCCATCGAAGACGTAAAGATAAACGGTCTGCGCTTCCATGCGCGTCTCAGGCCTTCCGCGGAGTGAATCCTGGATTTGCGTCGATTGTACTTCGCCCCGGAGCGCTGCCCGTAGTTCTTTCCGTGTTATTCCGCGCGCAGCGCCTGCATTGGGTTAATAGCGGCAGCGCGGCGGGCCGGCAGGAGCGAGGCAGCGAGCGCGAGCATCAGGACCACAACCGCGGCGAGCGTGAGGACGAGCGGATCGAGGGTGCTGACGCCGAAGACGAAGGTCTTCAGCAGGCGCGAAGCCAACAATGCGCCGACCAGGCCGATGACGCATCCCGCGCC
This sequence comes from Acidobacteriaceae bacterium, assembly GCA_035545435.1. Lineage (GTDB taxonomy): Bacteria > Acidobacteriota > Terriglobia > Terriglobales > Acidobacteriaceae > Palsa-343. The sequence goes on from DASZYN010000072.1 coordinate 3,041, forward strand.
TGCCAGCTTGAGGGCGGAGAACAGGATGAGGCTGACGATCCCGGAGCGCTGCGAACCCAGCGCCATGCGGATGGCCATTTCCTGAGCGCGCATGGCCACGGTGAAGGCGATTACGCTGTAAATCCCGAGAATGGCGAGCAGAACCGCCGCAGCAGCAAAGGCGGAGATCAGCACGGTATTAAAACGGCGCGGCGCTTCCGAGTCGCTGATGGCATGCTCCATGGTTTGTAACTGTGTGAGTGGCAATTGCGGATCGAGCGAGCGGACGGCGGCGCGCAGCTGATTTTCGATCATCTCCGGCGGCAGCGAGGTGCGGAGGACGATGTAGCCACCGTTGCCGTTGATATCCGTTTCGGGATGGCCGAGCGAGCCGAAGAAGGTCTCCGCCTGGTCGTTCTCGTAGTAGTACTGCTGGCGCGCATCCGCGTCGGGAGAGCCTTCTTTCATGCTGGCGACTTCGCCGACGACAGTGGCCCAGGGGGTCTGCATCTCGGTTGTACCGATGCGCATGCGTTTTCCGATCGGATCCTGGCCAGGCCAGGATTGACGCGCGAATTCCTCGTTAACTACGGCAACGAGCTGCGCTTTGGGGTTGTTGTCGGCATCGGTGAGCAGGCGGCCGCGAAGCAGGCGAATGCCCATAGCATGGAAGAGATCGCCCTGGATCTGAATGGGGGTGGCGAGATCGATCGCGCCGGCTTTTGCAGGAACATAGCCTTCGGCCACGAAGGCTGAATTGCCCTGGGTTCCATTGGCGGGCAGGAACGAAGTAAGGCCCGCGCTGGTGACGCCGGGGATTCCCTCGACGCGACGCAGGAGTTCCTGGTTGAACTGATCGACGGCAGGCTGGGTTGTGTACTGCTTGCGCGGGAGGCTGTAGGCGGCAACGACGGTGTGGTCGGGACGATAGCCAAGGTCGGCTTCGCGCATCTTCTCGAAACTGCGCAGCAGCAAACCGGATGCAGCGAGGAGAACCAGCGCGACCGCAATCTCGGCAATGACCAGACCGGAGCGCAGACGAGCATGCCCAGCGCCCGAGCTGCCGGTGCGGCCGCCTTCCTTCAGGGTTTCGTTCACACTGGTGCGAATGGCAGCGAAGGCGGGCGCGACGCCGCACAGCGCGCCGGTGACGATGGCGAGAGCGAGGGCGAAGGTCGCAACCATCCAGTCAATGCCGATGCTGCCGATGAGAGGGAGAGTTTCGGGCAGCAGGCTGGTGCCGAGTTTGAGCGCGATGGCGGCGAGGATGAGGCCGATGATGCCGCCGCCGACGCTGAGGACGAGACTCTCAAGCAGAGCCTGGCGGAGCAGCGTGCGGCCGCTCGAACCGAGGGCAAGCCGAACCGCGATTTCGCGGCGGCGGCGGATGGCGCGGACCAGAAGCAATCCGGCCAGGTTCGCGCATGCGATGAGCAGCACAACCGCCACAGCAAGAAACAACGTGCGAATGAGCGGCCGAGCCTGGGCGATGGTGTTCTCATGCAGGCCGCGCACCAGCGGGCTGATGTGCAGACTCGCCATAAAGGCAGGATAGTTGCGCATGGTTGCCTGAGCCACGCGGTTGGCGTCTTCACGGGCCTGTTCGGGCGTGACGCCGTCTTTGAGACGGCCGACCATGCTGTAACTCCAGTTGGCCTGAGCGCCGCCGGTCAGCTCATCGGCGCGCAGGCTGAGGGGAATCCACAGCTCGCTGCGATTGAGATGGCCGGGAACCAGGGGAAATTCGAAGTTGCGCGGCATGATGCCGATGACCACGTACGGCTTGCGGTCGAGCAGGATCTTCTGACCGAGGATGCTCGACTCGCCATGAAAGCGGCTCTGCCAGGTCGCATAGCTGAGGACGGCGACCTGCTGATGCTGCGCGTCCTCATCGGCGGTGTAGGTGCGGCCGAGCATCGGCTGGACGCCGAGGGCGGCGAAGACCCCAGGGCTCATGCGCGCGGCGTTGATCTGCGCAGGGTCGCCGATGCCGGAAAGCTCGTAGCCGGGCTGCGTGTAGCCGCCCAGCGCTGTGAAGCTGTGGGTGTCGCGCGTGTAGTTGACGATGTCCGGCCCGGTGACGCCGGCTTCGTTGTTCCCGCCCACGTCGGCGCCCTGGATGGTGTCGGTGAGGACCACGAGCTGCTGCGGGTGCGGGAAGGGAAGCGGGCGCAGAAGCACCCCTTCGACGATGGAGAAGATCGCAGTGGTGGCGCCGATGCCGAGAGCCAGCATGAGAACGGCGGTGATCGAGAAGCCCGACGATTTGGAGAGATGACGGATGGCGATCTTCAGGTCACGAAGCACGAAA
>DASZYN010000073.1:0-2802 GCA_035545435.1 Acidobacteriaceae bacterium
CTCTATGACGAGGTGGCCGATGGCAGCGCGATCCCCATCGTGCTGACGGATCTCTATCCGAATGCGCTGCTCGCGCGGCGTGCGGGGAGCGGCGTGAGCGTGTGGCATGAGCCGGTCGATGCGCGGCATGTTCCGGCGGAGCTGCGCGGGTTCCGCACGATTTTTTCCGCGTTCCATCACTTCGATCCGGAGGCGGCTCGGGCGATGCTGGCGGACGCATTCGAGCGACGTGAGGGAATCGCGGTAATCGAGGGCGCTCGGCGGAGTGCGTGGACGATGGTTGCGGTGACGGCGGTGCCGTTTCTCGCGTTTCGCGCCGCTCTGACGGCGGGGCCGTTCCGGTGGGATCGGGTGCTGTGGAGTTGCGTGATCCCGGTCGTGCCGGCGGTGCTGTGGGTGGATGGGATCCTGTCGTGTTTGCGGAGTTACTCGCTGGAGGACCTGCGCGAGCTGACCGCGGGGCTATCGGATGCGGACTACGAATGGCAGATCGGGGATGCGCCGGGGCGAGTGCCGGTGCGGTACGCGATCGGGAGCCGGAAGGGTGGGACGTACGGGTCCACTTAACCCGCGGAGGACAGGCGGAGGAGGCGCCTGCCGATGAGGAAGAACCAGATCGGGTAGAGCGGGCCTGCGGCGGCCATGAGGGCGAATCCGGCGGTGGGCCACAGCAGCGCGAAGACGATGTGGGCCAGGTCGAGGCTGTGCATGACGATGCCGAGCCACGCGGTGGTCCGGGTAAAGACGGGACTGCGCAGCATGACGACGCAGATCATCACAGCGCCGCACTGGGCGAGGATGCCTCCGAGGATGGCGCCGGTGGCGTGCCAGATATCGGCGGCCATGAGAGCTTGTCCTGCCGCCAGCAGTTGGTTGCGCGCCGCATCGGAGGTGGCGGCGGCGTATTTGTCGCTCAGCGGGATCAGGGAGAGGGCTGTGGGCGTGGCGAGTACGAGGGTGATTCCCACGAAGGAGAGAGATGTGGCGAGGATGACTTGCGCGGGGTGGCTGCGGTAGAGGGCGGCGGCCAGGCCGAGAAACAGGACGTAGTACAGAGGCAGGACAAAGACGGTGGGCAGATCGAGGCGGAGGAGGGCGACGATCCGGTGGTGCTGGAGCAGGGAGAATGCTTCGGCCACGGTGGCGGGCTGTCCGCCAAGGACGAGGAGCTGACCGATCATCGCGAGTGAGTAGAGGATCAGGATGAAGGCGGCGATTCCGCCGATGCGGGACAGGCTGGCCCAATCCTGAGCCCTGGAACCAGGGCGAAACGTAAGGGGCTCTTCTATTGTGTTCACATTGTGTCTTCCCTGCTCCGGAATTCGGGCAAATCCGGTTTGGGCGCGATGGTAGCGCAGCACAGAGACTGCGATCCGTGACTCTCATCACTTGCGAGGGCGCAGTCACCCTGGCCTCCGGGTATACTTCGCGCACATCGATTCCTGGAGACGGCGTGATGCGAGTTGGCTGCTGGATTGCATCTGTTTTGGCGTGTGCTTTCGCGCTGCCGGCGGCGGCGCAGTCGAGCGCGGCCGATCAGGTGTGGGCCCGGGAGAAGGTCTACTGGCAGTATGTGCAGGCGTACGACGTTGAGGGCTATCGATCGATATGGCACGCCGATTTTCTGGGCTGGCCTTTCTTTAGTCCTGGACCGGTAAGGAAGGATCACATCGCCGACTGGATCGCCACCTACAGGAAGAGCGGGCAGAGGCTGGAGTCGTATGAGCTGGAGGCGCTGTCGATTCAAGTGACGGGGAATCTGGCGACGACAACGTATCGGATCCACCAGCACTGGGTGGACAAGAGCGGAGCGGATCACCCATCGGTGTCGCGGATCATTCACACGTGGCTGCGCGGTCCGGATGGCACGTGGACGATCGTGTCGGGGATGTCGTCGCTGCCGGATTCGACCGGACACTGAGCGCGAAGCGGCTCGGCTCCGCGGCGGTTCGCTCGAAACCTATGGACGGAGAAGAGTTTCAGCGGGCGAGAGCTTGCGGCGGGCGCCTGTGGATTCCTGTCAATCCCCAGCCCTCGCGTTACGAACGTTTTCTCTTTCATTCCACGAGGCTTATACGCCAAACAACCCGAGAAAGGTTGGCACGATTTCTAACCGGAACTGCTATTCTGATAATAGGGAGACAGAACGAAAAAGCCCGCCCTCATCGAGGCGGGCTTTGTGTTTCTGTCAGCATCCCCGATCCGGCTCAGGCCCGATCCAACGAGATTCGGTCTTTGAAAACCTGGCGTCCAGGACGGTGCTGATTCATGGCCGCTTTGTGTTACAAACGCGGCCGCGTTGTTACAACACGGTCGCCTGTGCAACACCAACGATCCCCTCCGAAGTGCCTTTTTTCATAAAGATAGTCGCTTGTCAAGCTGGTAAACAAACGCAAACCACAAGAAACCAATTACATGCAGAACGGCCCTCAGGAAAAAGAGAATTTCTTCTAACCGGCGGATCGCGGGAATCAGTCGACTGATCCGCTGCCCCTGCTTTGGTATAAAGGTGCCGCAAACTCGAATCGAGGACGTGGCGCGTGATGAAAATAATTTGCCGGATTGCGGCGGTGGCGATGCTGGTGGCTTCCGGGATTCACATGGAAGCGCAAGAAGCCCGGGGCGTAGCGGACAAAGCTGGGGCCGGGACAGCGGGGATGACGGTGGTGAGTCCGGAGAGCGAGGGGTTTTCGTCGGAGCGGCTGGAAAACCTGCATCGGCTGATCCAGGGGGAGATCGACGCGAAGGAACTGGCCGGGGCGGTGACGATTCTGGCGCGGCATGGGAAGGTCGTCGATTACC
>DASZYN010000074.1:0-7692 GCA_035545435.1 Acidobacteriaceae bacterium
TCCCACCCCTTAATTTCACCGCTCTTCGGGGCGATCACATGGGTCATCGCACCAGCTTCATCCAGCGCTTTGCGCGGTTTGATCAACTCTGCCTGCTCAAAACCATCGGTCGCCAGGATGGCTATCATTTTTCCTGCCAGGTTGCCTGTCATCTTGTACCCTCCTTCTCATCTCTTTGCACTCTTCTCGTTAAGAAGGAACAGCGCCATTCGGCGTTGCCAGTTTTCCCCATTCTTCTGGTTGTAACAATGGGTTGCACAAAATCGTGTAGAGTTCCGTGGGTGAGGAATTAGCAACACCCGTGGAGGAGATTTTCATGTCGAAGCGAGCGTGGACTGCGGCGATCGCAGTCGCGGCTTTGGGCGGTCTGAGCGCCTGCAATTCGGGTCCCAACAACGTCAACATTGCCGGCGCGGGCAGCACGTTTGTCTACCCGGTCATGACGCGGTGGATTCAGGATTTTCAGCAAAGCCACCAGAACGTCCATATCAACTATCAGTCCATCGGCTCAGGCGGTGGTATCCAGCAGGTCAAAGCAAAAACCGTCGACTTCGGCGCGAGCGATGCGCCTCTCAGCGATCAGCAAATCTCCGCGATGTTTCCGCTCATCCAGATCCCGGAGAGCGCCGGCCCGGTCTGCATCACCTACAATTTGCCCGGACTCACACAGCCGCTCCATCTGTCGCCTGAATCCGTGGCGGGCATCTTTCTCGGAACCATCAAAACCTGGACGGACGCGCAGCTCGCGAAAGACAATCCGGGTGTGAAGCTTCCTTCGGTTCCGGTCATCGTGTCCCATCGCTCAGAAGGCAGCGGTACCACCAGCATCTTCACCACCTATCTCACCGCCGTTAGCCCTGACTGGAAGACCAAAGTCGGCGCTGGCCCCGCCGTGAGCTGGCCCGTGGGCATCGGTGGCAAAGGCAGTGAAGGCGTGACCGGGAACATCCGCAATTCACCCGGCGCGATTGGGTATGTGGAACTGACCTACGCCGAGCAGAATCATCTGCCGACGGCAGCCATTAAGAATGCCGCCGGACAATTCATTCAGCCGACTGCGGCCGGTACCACTTCCGCGATCGCAGCCTACAGTGCGCAACTCACCCAGGACCCGCGCACACCGATCGTCAATCCTCCGGCGAATGCGAAGGATGCTTACCCCATCGCCGGGCTTACCTTCCTGATCATTCCGAAAGATGGCCCGGACAAGGCGAAGCGCACCGCTCTGAAGCAATTCATCCAGTACGTGATTTCCGACGGACAGGCCACTGCGGGGACGCTGAACTACGCGCCACTGCCCGATGGAGTAAAGCAGTACGATCAGCAGCAACTCCAGCAACTGACGGCTGAAGGCCAGCCGATCAGTTAGCCGCGAGTTGGTTCAGGGGCGCGTGGAGGTTACCCTGGCGCCCCTGCGCGTTCCCTAGAATCGGACCGCGAACCCCTGCGAAAGAATCGGGTAGAAGCGGGCGTAGTTGGCGTCCTTCTGGAACTTCTGCCGCTCAGCCGCCACATTGGCCTGCGCACTGGGATCGTTGGCAATCGACTGGCACCCCTGCATCCCGGCATCGCAAACGCTTCCCGTAAAGGTAAGGTCTACTGTCGGATCGCCCACATAGGCAAAGCCCGCTTCAAACGGGAAGCTGACGTGACGGCCTTCGCCCGATAACCGGTTTCCCCATCCGACCGTGAGCGCCGGCGCCGCCTTGCGGAAGACAAGGCTGCCTGTGCCGTGCACCGGATCGGCCGGGTCACTGACGTAGCTGGTGCCGTTCAGCGTGAAGTCGTCGCCGCCTGGAATTCCCGCATTTCCCAGGACCCGGTTGCCATTGTAGAGCAGCGCACCAGGACTGATTCGAAAGCCGTGCGCCCATGGATACCAGTCGAGGCTGGCTCCGACCGACCGCATCCGCAGGGTTGCCGTGTAGTTCACGCCGTTCGTCGCACCGGAATAGTCGTAGCTAAAGAAGTTCGCGCCACCGCGGACGTTGAAATGGGGCGCGACGGGTACGGCGACTTCGAAGCCCGGCCCAAGCAGGCCGATTTTCGCCCCAACGTCAATTCCGGGGAAGGCGCGCGTCTGGCTCGCCGGCGTGGAACGGCTCACGCCGGACCCGTTTCCGGCCGCCGAGTCGTTCGAAAGGTAAGACGGGCTGATCAGAGACGAACTGCTTTGTTGAGCAAACGCCGCTGGCAATGCCAGCGACAGAGCAACCAGGGTCAGAGAAATGCGATGCATAAGGGGGAGGGCTCCTCAAGAGTGTGGCTGTGATGCACGCGCCATCCAATCAAGCTGTCTTAACTGCTTGATTCCACACCTCTTTCCTGGCGGAGGTGGGAAAATCAGGTGGACAACGCCACACGCTTTATGCCTCGTTGGTACCTGACTTCCGCGGCGAATCAGTAACAAGGCTAGGTCACTTCGGGGGTGCGATCAATGGCACGCTCGTGGTACTCCGTGCCACGGTTCGGTAGAAGCCAATCCCGAAGATGGTCCGCCATCCCGGCCAGGGTCTGCAGCCGGCTCTCCACTGGCGGTGGAATATTCCGCTCCGCCAGCGCCAGACGCGACTCGAGCAGAAATGCCGTAATCGCATTCTTCAGCTCGTCGTCGACTGCCGCCGCAGCAGCCTGGAGCGCAAGCTGTTTCTCCCGCTCTCGCCGCGCGAGCGCCGTTCGCATTTCGCGCTCCAAACGCGCACTCCCCACCAGTGCGAAGTTGATCTGGAGCGGAATGGCCAGCCCGCTGTTCTTCCAGATCAGTTCGCATCCGTCGGATTCTGAGTCGGCCAGAATCTGATCGACGACGACAATGACGTAGGACCTTCGTGCCAGCAGGCGCAGCGCCGCGGAGCGGCTGGCGACGACCTCAACGGTGATGTTCAGACGGGCAGCCAGCTCCGCCGCCCTGGTTTCGATTCCCTCAACGTTCGTGACGATCAGCGCCGCCGTTCCTCTCGCCGAGGGATCTTCCTCACTTCGGTTCGCAGCGGAGCTCATGGCATTTCTCCGTATTCCTTCAACTTGCGGTACAGAGTCGTTTTCCCAATGTCGAGCAATCTGGCGGCCAGCAGCTTATCGCCGTGGACCTGTTCCAGGGTGGTCAGGATTGCTCGCTTTTCCATGTTCGCCAGCGTTTCGACCTCTGTTTCAGGCAATGCTATTTCCGCTGGCGGTCGCCGGCTCACTTTCGCATGCATCCACGCATCGCGGATGCTGGTGGTCATCTCACCGATTTCAATGACTTCGCCCGAGGTCATGCTGCATGCCCCGTCAATCGCGTTTGCAAGCTCCCGCACATTGCCCGGCCACGAGTAGTCCATCAGGAAAGTCAGTGTCTCCGCACTGAGTCGAAAGGCTCGCCGCATCTCGACGCTGTTCCGTTCCAGAAAGTGCGCCGCCAGCAGGGGAATATCCTCTTTCCGATCCCGTAACGGCGGCAGCGTCAGCTTGACGACATTCAGCCGGTAGTAAAGATCGCGCCGGAACTTTCCCTGCTCCACCATGGTCGGCAGATCCTGGTGTGTCGCGGCAAGAATCCTGGCCCGGATGGGGACAGCATGATTGCCGCCGAGAGGGCGCGCTTCCTTTTCCTGAAGAGCGCGCAGCAGTTTCGCCTGCAGATCGAGCGGCAGTTCGGCAATTTCGTCCAGAAACACGGTCCCGCTGCCGGCTGACGCCAGGAGTCCATCGTGCGGGCGATGGGCCCCGGTGAAAGCCCCCTTCACATGTCCGAACAGCTCGCTCTCGATCAGCGTGGGAGCCAGGGACCCGCAATCCACCGGGACGAAAGGTTTGCCCGCCCCTGCGCCATTCGCATGGATCGCACGCGCAACCAGTTCTTTACCGGTCCCGCTCTCGCCCAGAATCAGCACAGGATGGATGGTCTGCGCGACTCGTGCGATGATCCGGAACAGCTTCTCCATCTCCGGACTCTGACCGAGAAGATTGCCTGCGCCCTTACCCGTCCGGAGCTTCTCCCGCAAACCGCGGCTGGCCGCATCCAGCGTGCGCCTTTCCGCGAGCCGCTTCAATACACCCGACAATTCCTCTGCGGAGAAGGGCTTGATCAGATAATCGCTGGCCCCGTAGCGCAGGGCTTCGAGGGCCAGTTCAATCGTCGAAGCGGCGGTCATCCAGACGACATCGACTTCGGGGCGCATGTCGCGAATCTTCTCCAGCAGCTCGCTGCCTGCGCCGGTCGCGACGGTTTCATCCACCAAAAAGATGTCGATTGCTTTGGACAACAATAGGTCGCAGCTCCGCGCGGAGAGGTTTGTCTCGTGCGGCACCATGCCGGCGTTCGCAGCAATTTCGCTGCACGCCCGTCGAATCGACGCGTCGTCATCGGCAATGAGGATGTGAAGTGGAGCAGTCTCAGGCTGAAAAGGAGCGATCATTTGACTAATCCGTGGATCGAAAGCTTTGGTTCATCGTCGCATCATTGTCCGGCGTTTGAGCATCCTGACGCCGTTCCGAAAGTAAGTTCGACGTTACGTTTGTAAGTGGCAGCTCGATCTCCAGACGTGCTCCATTTGTCGGAGAACTTAGCGCGCGCACCGTACCGCCGGCAGCCTGCACAAGCTCGCGCACGATGCTCAGCCCTAACCCGCGATGCAGCGACTCCGGCCATGACTTACCCTGTTGACGAGTCGTGAAGCCTGCGTCAAATACCCGCTCCAGAAACTCTGTCGGAATTCCAGGACCGTTATCTTCGACTGTGATCACTACGGTGCCGCTCCTCGTTTTCGCAGCGTGCGGAAGATCGTCCCACAGATACTCTTTCGTCTGTTCCTCGGTCCCTTCGTCAACCGCCCACAGGAAGCTTGCACCGTTGCCTCTCTGGGTCGTGATTCGAATTCGGCCTCCTGTCGGCATCGCATCGGCGGCATTGCGCACCAGGTTCACCAGAATCCGCGACAAACTTTCCTCGCTCAGCCGCAGATGGCCCGCGCAGGGCAGGCAGGCAAACTGCACCTCCATGACCGGACCCGCGATTGCCGTCAGCAGACTGCGCATCTTCTGAACGGACTCCGACAAATCCGTCACGGTCGCCTCCGGATCGGTCTGCGCCTGAACCTCTGCCGTCTTGCGGGTTAGTTCCGTCAGCCGTCGAACCAGCTGTGCGGACGACTCAGCCAGGGAGCGAATCTCCGCACCGAAATGCCCATGCTTCGGAGCCAGCACGCCAGGCGCGCTGATCAGTTCCGCGCACAGTCCGAGCGCGGTCACGAGATTGCGGGCATCGTGTGCGATTCCCGAGAGTGCCAGGGCTTCGCCGCCCTCTTCTCGCAGAGTTGGCGCGCTGCCCAGCCTTGGCAGCAGTGCAGGTGGCAACGTGGGGGACGAGAGAATCTGATTGACCGTCTTCAGGGCCGGTGCCGGCGTTGCGTTTTGCATGAGTCCTTCCTTCTCAAGCCCTGGAGCCGTTGCGCTCTGGATCGCCGCGGCTCCGGCCTGGTTCACGACTGTCCCGTGTTAGTACACGTCAGGGACCAAACCGCTGCGGTCTGGCAAAGCCCGGAATCATCAGCACTTGTGCGGTTCGGGCCTTATTTCGCCAACTCGGTGTCGATGATCGATTGGTTCCATATTGGAACTGGACCCCGGCCGTCCAGCACTGCAACCTCTGCTCCTTCTTCGATTTCGGTGCTCTGTTCCATTTCCGAACCGAACGAAGCGGTTTCCCGGTTCGGAACTCGTACAATGAGCCGATGCCTTCCTCCTTTTTTCGTACTGGCGACCGCACGCCCGCGCAGATGCGCACGGTTCGCCTCACTCCCGGCTACACCCAGGTCGCCGAAGGGTCCGTCCTGATCGAGTGCGGCCACACCCGGGTTCTCTGCAACGCCACGGTGGAGCAGGGCGTTCCGGCATGGCTGCGTAATTCCGGTCGCGGCTGGGTTACGGCCGAATACGGCATGTTGCCGCGCGCGACGCTCACCCGGACCCCGCGTGAATCGGAGCGCGGCAAGGTCGGCGGACGCACGCACGAGATCCAGCGGCTGATCGGCCGCTCGCTGCGCGCCGTCGTCGACATGAAAGCGCTCGGCGAGCGAACGGTCATCCTCGACTGCGATGTCCTTCAGGCCGACGGCGGCACTCGCACCGCGGCCATTACCGGAGCGTGTGCGGCTCTCGCGATCGCGTTCAATCGGATGTTGAAGACGGAGGCGCTGAAGGCTTCGCCACTGCGGCAGCTGGTGGCTGCGACCAGTGTCGGAATCGTCGAGAACACGGTTCTGCTGGACCTGGCCTATGAGGAAGACTCGCAGGCCGAGGTGGACATGAATCTTGTCATGACGGAGGATGGCAACTTCGTCGAAGTCCAGGCGACGGCGGAGCGGCACGCGTTTCCGCGGGCGCGGCTGCTGGAGATGATGGACTACGCCGAGGCCGGCATCCGGCAGCTCCATGAGATGCAACGGGCCGCGATCGACTCCGCGGGCTGAGCCTGGTCAGTGTTGCCGCGAGGCCGGAGAGGTGATCGATTTGTCACCACGAACCCGACGCCCCTAAGACAAGAATGCGGGACGCCTGCTGATTCTGCTGATGTTGCCCAGGGGGATTTGTGTTGACAACCTGTGTGTGGCCGCAGCCGTGTTTACGGGCGAGATAAGAGGTAGGCGGCTGGGCGCCGGCAGGGCGCGTGTGCGCGGGACACGCCTGGTATTCTCCGGATCCGGCTCATCTGGCAACACCCTGCAGTGGCCGTGTCCGGGTTTCGGATACGGCTTGTGATATCTCCTTTGTCACCGCGAAAGCCCCCTTTTTTCGACAAGAGGTGCGGGATGGTTGTTCATTCGCGTGGAGTTGGGCAGAGGGGATGAGGTTGACAAGTTGGGGTGGGACGATGGCGCGGTTTGCAGAGAAGGCAACAAGCCCAGCGACTCCAGAGCGTCGAATTGTTTGTTGCGCCGGATGATGTCACAGACGCGATCCATGGACTGGGAGAGATCGAACGCCCAGTCGCGCTCGGGGGCTGGGTCGGTGGGGAGGGCGAAGGGGACCTTGCCGCAGGTGCGGACGAGTGCGCGGAGCAGGGCGCCGGCGGTGCGGTCGGAAGGGGAGCGGGGGCCGTCTTCGAGAAGGGAGCTGAGCAGGGTGAGGATGGCGGCAGGGATCTCTTCGCGGGAGAGGGTGGCGAGATGGATCTGGATCTGACGCCAGGTGCCGAGGTTGGCGTTGCGGGGCCGGAGGGTGCGCGGGCGAGGCTGCGGCGCGTGGTGGAGACAGAAGACGTGGGTGTCGAGGGCGCGGCAGCGGCAGCGTTTGCCGTTGGAAAAGATGTGGCGGCATTCCATGGTTGGGTCCTCGGGAGGGTTCGGCGCTCCGGCGTTTGGCGTTCAGTCCTTGCTTTGTTCAAGGGCAGGTTGTTCGAAGTACGGAAGAATCAGACGTCCTGGCGATCAAAAGAAAAAGCCCGCGCAAGGCGGGCTTTTCAATCTTCGACTCTAAGTTCAGGATATCAGGTTGAGATAGAAATCGTGCCAAACTTCCTGGCTTGTAAGTGGTGTGCTATCAAGCCAAGTTACTTTGGTGAAGAGGTTGAGGGCTTGACAATTTTTCCGGGGGGGCAGCAAGGGTCTGCCTCTCGGGGGCGTCGAATTCACGGCTGGTTTGTGCTTGCTTCTTTGGGGACCCTTCCTGTCGCGGCGCTCCAACCTTCGAACCACGCGGTTTCGCGCGCGG
>DASZYN010000075.1:0-1847 GCA_035545435.1 Acidobacteriaceae bacterium
AATCCGCGCAATGTGCTCCAGGGCCCGCTTATCGTCGAGCCCCATCGTCATGGCGAGGTTCTTCGAGTGATCGGTGATCGCGATGTACTCGTAGCCGCGCTTCACGCCGGCATCGGCCATCTCGCGAATCGTGTTCTTCCCGTCCGTTTCGACGGTGTGCATGTGCACATCGCCGCGGATGTCGTTTTCCTCAATGAGCACCGGCAGACGATGCTCCTCCGCCGCCTCGATCTCGCCGTTATTCTCGCGCAGCTCCGGGGGAATCCAGTCCATGCCGAGCGCGGCGTAAATCTCCTCCTCCGTCGCGCCGGCAACAAACGATCCGTCCTCAACTTTGGCCAGGGCATATTCGCTCAGCGTGTATCCACGCTTCAGAGCCCGCTGCCGCACGCTCACGTTGTGCATTTTCGATCCGGTGAAGTATTGCAAAGCCGCGCCATACGATCCCACCGGCAGCAGCCGCACGTCGACCTGCAGCCCGCTCCGCAGGCGGAAGCTCACCTTGTTCTGTCCCTTCGCCAGCATGGTGTTCGCCGCCGGATAATTGGCGACATACTCCACGGCCGCATCGACGCAATTCTCCGCGCACGCCGGTCCGGTCGCCAGAATGTCCAGATCGCCCACCGTGTCGCGCCCGCGCCGCAGCGATCCGGCAGGCAGAATCGTCGTGATGCCGTCGAACCTTTGCAAATACGCGATCAGCTTCTCCGCCGCCTCTTCCGCGTCGTCAATCAGGAAACGCCCGCTGCGCTGCTTGTAATCCTCAATGCCCTTCTTCAGCTTTTCGACGAGCTTCTCGCCCATCCGGGGCAGCCCGGCCAGCCGGCCCTCAGCAATGGCTTTCTCCAGGTCTTCGACCGAGCCCACCTGCAGCGCGTCCCACAGCAGCGCCACGGTCTTCGGGCCCATGCCGGGAAGCCGCAGCAGCTCCAGCATCGTCGGCCGGTATTTCAGCAGCAGTTCTTCCCGCAGGGGCAGCGTTCCCGCGCTTTCAATGGCCTGGATATTCGCTGCCATCCCCTTGCCGATGCCGGGGATCTCCTGCAGCTTCTTCGCATCGGCCGCAATCGTGCTGAGTTGAATCGTGGTCTGCTCGACGGCCTCCGCGGCTCTGCGATACGACCGGATACGAAACGGATCGCCCGCACCAATCTCCAGCAGGTCGGCCGTCTCCGCCAGCAAATTCGCAATCGATCGATTGTCCATCGAGGATTGATTACACCACGTCGCGAAAACCCAAACCAGAGACACACGCAGGTCTGCGCTCGATACTTTTCAGGGTACCGGTGCAGACCGCAGCTCGCCAGCGCGCAATTGAACTGAGACAGGCTTCGAGCGGAAGCGCTCACCCGTCTGCAGCACACACGCAGGTTTCACATGTTTTGAAGTCAGGAGTCGGGAGGTTTGGACGTCAGGCGGCGTCGGCGCCCGCGTTCGGATTCGTCTCGCGAGCTCTGATCACCTGGTCGGCCTGAGGTCCTTTTTGACCCTGGACGATGTCAAACTCCACATCGTCGCCCTCTTTCAGGCTCTTGTATCCGTCCACCTGAATGGCGCTGTAGTGAACGAAAACATCAGGCCCGTCGTCCCGCCCAATGAAACCATACCCTTTGGCGTTGTTGAACCACTTCACTTTGCCTTTGTACTGAGCCACGTACGCGAACCTTCCTCTCAGGCAGTGTGGTTGGGGTTGCCAACCTGCTCTGATAGAGACGCCGGTGCGCAAAGTTTGGTTTTCTGCGATTCGTTCGCAGATTCCACAGGGCCTATTTCTTCTTCCGCTGCTTCCGGCTCCAGCGGGCGTAATACAACACTGAAATCAGCGTCTTGCCGTCCAGAATCTTCCC
>DASZYN010000076.1:0-1708 GCA_035545435.1 Acidobacteriaceae bacterium
TCCGATGTGACCAAACCGGCGCAGGCGACGATCTATTTCCCAATCCTATCCGGCATCCCCGACCGCACCAGCGAGGCGACGATTGTGGCCTGGACGGCGGGCGATCCGCTGGCGATGTCGATGCCGATCCAGCAACAAATCTCGGCGCTGGAGCCGGAGTTGCCGGTTTATAACGCGCTGACGATGGATCAGATTCTCGGCAAGACGACGGCGAGCCAGGGATTCGCGGCGAATCTGGTGCTGGCCTTTGCCGGTTTGGCGCTTCTGCTGGCCGCTGTCGGGCTTTACGGAGTGCTCTCCTACCTGGTCACGCAGAGGGTGTCGGAGATCGGTATCCGCGTCGCCCTCGGCGCACAACGCGTGCAGGTCCTGCGTCTTGTCCTGTTCGATGGGCTGCGGCCGGCGTTCCTCGGGCTGATGGCTGGTTTGTCAGCCAGCGCAGGCGTGACACAACTGATCCGGTCGATGCTCTACGGAACCGAACCGTATGACCCGGCTGTTCTTGGCGCTGTCATCTTCGTCCTGCTCTTGATCGCATCGATTGCGTGCATGCTGCCCGCCTGGCGCGCCTCGCGCGTCGACCCGATGCAGGCCCTGCGAGCGGAGTGAAGCCGGGGAAGACGAGTTCTATTCAATGGTGCTCAAGGCACCACGGTGGCGGCGGATTCCGGTTGAACTCGTCCGCACGAGCGGCCGGCGCTCGCTTTCCTTGACAACTTAGGAGAGTGGCCTGTATCGTCCTAAGTTATTTAGGAGAGATGCGACCGCCAGGCGAATTATGAGACTCCTCGATGCAATCCGGGCACGCTGGTCGGCCCCTCGGCACCGTTCGGCAAGGATGGACGAGCTTGAGGAAGAGCTGCGGGACCACGTTCGGCATCGCGCGGACGATCTGGAACGCAGCGGCATGTCACGGGCGGAGGCGGAGCGTCAGGCCCGCATCGAGTTTGGCGGAGTCGAACGCTACCGGGAAGAAGCGCATGCCGCCGAGGGATGGCACTGGGCGGAAACGCTTTTGCGGGATGCAGGGTTTGGGTTACGAATTCTGAAGAAGTCGCCGGCGTTCACTGCCACCGCACTCATCACGCTGGCGCTGGGCATCGGGGCGAATGCGGCGCTGTTCACACTGGTGCGCGGGATTCTTCTGCGACCCTTGCCGGTGCGCGCGGCCAGCCGCCTGGTCGTGATCTGGGACAGCAATCCAGGAGTGGGGCTGAGCCGGGTTGGGCCCACCGGACAGGATTATCTGGACTGGAGAGAACAGAAGCTCCACGCGTTTGAGGATCTGTTTCTCTTCGAGCATGGCACCGGCACAGTGACGGGAAATGGGGAGCCGGAACAGCTGGCGGGACTGCGCGTGACCACGAACTTCGGGAATTTTTTCGGCATCGCGCCAACTGCGGGAAGAACGTTTCTGCCCGAAGAGGCGAATGCGCGGCGCACTCTGGCGATCCTGGGTCATCGCTACTGGGAACGGAAATACCAGGGCAATCCGGCGGTATGCGGGCAGAGCATGACGCTCAACGGAGAGGACTACACCATCATCGGTGTGTTGCCTGCTTCGTTTGACGAGCTGTTTCCGGTGGATGTCGTGGTTCCCTTCGACGATGCCTGGCTGCACCGGGCCGATTCCGATCTGGGTGTCTTCGGGCGGCTGCGGCCGCATGTATCCGTGCGCCAGGCGGCGGCCGAGATGAGCGCAGCGATG
>DASZYN010000077.1:0-6828 GCA_035545435.1 Acidobacteriaceae bacterium
CATCAAATTCGTGGGCGTTCCGGTCACCGACCAGGATCGCGCATTGAAGTTCTGGACCGAGGCGGTAGGACTGAAGGTAACGACGGACCAGCCGTTCAACGAGAAGCAGCGCTGGATCGAACTGAAGGTTCCAGGCGCGGAGACAGGCATTTCACTTTTTACGCCTGACGGCCACGAGAGCCGCATTGGGCAGTTTCAGTCGATTTCATTCTGGTCGGATGACGTCTTCGCGACAGCCGATGCGATGAAGAAAAAAGGTGTTGTCTTCGCTCAGGAGCCGAAGAAGGAACACTGGGGCACGTCGGCCGTGTTCAAGGATCCGGACGGAAACATGTACGTGCTGTCGAGCCGGTGAGAAGAGGCGCAGCTTTCAGGTCAATGTCGCAGATCCGTCTACACCAGCGACTTGCGTTCGAGCGCGCGAGCGGTCAGCACGACGCCCGTTTCCCGGGTGTGCAGCGTGATGGGAAACGCCAGCACATTCCAGACCCAGCGGTCGCCTTTGCTGGGCAGATTAAGGACGCCGCGGAAGGTGCGGTCGATGTACGTCTCGCGGGTTTCGGCTACGGTGCTCAGGATATCGGCCCAGTCGGCCGCCAGACTTGGCATCTCCTCGAACATGTTGCGTCCAGGAAACCAGTCACGGGGCTTTTCCAGCACGCGGGCGCACGTCTCGTTCACGTATTGCCAGGTGCCATCGCCGTCGAGAATCTCCAGCACCACATCATCGCCCATCGCCATGTTGATGCGGGAATAGAAGAAATCGCGCGCGTCGACAACGACCGGTTTGCCGCGCCGCTTGGCCTCAAATGACCGCAGTGCCGTAACCAGATCATCGATGGAGCTATACCCTTTGAGCAGGTGCATGTCCTCGACGCCGCCAAACCGGCGCTCGAGCGTGGCCGATAAAATAATGATCGGCACCTGAGGATGCAGCTCGCGCAGACGCGCAGCCACATCCGTGCCAAATTTTCCCGCGCCCAGGTGATAGTCCAGAACGGCGATGTCAATCTCATCCAGCAGCCGCTCCGCTTCCTCCACCGTGCTGGCCGTTTCGGTGACATATCCGTATTTGCGCAGGATGGTCGAGCGCAGCAGGAGATTGTCGGGGTGGTCGTCCAGCAGCAGTACTCGAATCGGCGCGGTACTGGGTTGCACCAGCGACAGCGTGGAGTCCTGGTCGTTCGTGGGCATAAGTATTCTTTTGATGCAATAGACGGCGAGGATGCTGTTTTGGCCGCCGACAATTTGGATGCGTTTCGTATTACTTTACTCTTCGCGCTTTGGTTTGCGCTGGAATTGTCGCAGCAATTCCGGTAAGCGGGCAAAGAGCGCCGTAGCGCGCAGCCACTGCTTGTGTTCGAAGGCGGGCGAGCCGGCGAGCATAGAGTTGGCTGGGATATCGCCATGCAGGCCCGCCTGGGCAATGGCGATGACGTTGTCGCCGATCTTGCAATGGCCTGCGACGCCCACCTGGCCGGCGAGAATGACGTTTTTGCCCACGTGCGTCGATCCGGCAAGGCCGACCTGCGCACACAACAGCGTGTTTTCGTCGACTGACGAACCGTGCCCCACCTGCACCAGATTGTCGACTTTGACCCCATCGCCGATGTGCGTGGCGCCAACACTGGCGCGGTCAATACAGGCGTTGGCCTGAATCTCCACGCGATCGCCAAGGATGGTGGGTCCCGACTGCGGGATCTTATGCCATCTTCCGTGCTCGTCCTTGGCAAAGCCGAAGCCGTCGGAGCCGACCACAACGCCGTTCTGGAGAACGACATCGTTGCCGAGCTGGCAGTTTTCACGCACCACGGCATGAGCATGCGCAAAGAAGCGGTCGCCGATGCGGACTCCTGGATAAAGTACGACATGAGGCAGGAGGATGGCGTCATCCCCGATGACCACGTTCTCCGCGACAACCGCGTAGGCTCCGATCCGCGCGCGTTTCCCCAGTTGCGCGGTTGGATGGATCACGGCCGTGGGGTGGATCCCCTCCGGCCACGACGGCGCCTGATAGAACATCTCAACCGCGCGGGCAAAGGCCAGGTAGGGATTTTTCAGGCGCAAGGTGACTGCAGGCACCTCGGGGAAGTCCGGCGTGACGAGAATCGCGCTGGCGCGGGTGGTTTTTGCCAGGCCGGCGTACTTTGGATTCGCGACAAACGTGATCTGTCCAGGCTCGGCTTCTTCGATGCCGGCCACGCCCGTAATCTCGACATCGGCCGCGCCATGCAGTTCCGCTTCGAGGACGCGCGCCAGCTCGCCAGATTGCATGCGGCGATTGTAAATCGCCCGAGCGGGCTATATTTCGATAGGTTCGTACCACGCTCGCGCCCTGGAAAACGTCAAATCAGTGTGTCATCATCGTGTTAGCACGGTGACGATCCCACAGCCCTACCGATTGCGTAAACAAGAACCAGCTCTGCGCGCGCTCGCCATAGGCCTGGCATGTCTGGGGATGTGTGTGTTTGCCTGGGGACTGCGGTACAAGCTCTCCCTGTACGATCCGCCGCACTCCATCACGCGCCACATGCCGGCCGCCAAGCTGCTGACCGGCAATGAACGCCGTGCCGTGGCGGCTGTCGATCTGCGTCCGGCATCGGGTTTACCCGTCCTGGCATTTCTCGGCGCGCTGGTGTTTTCAGTCCTGTTTTTCAGGCGTCCGCGAGTCATTCCCGCTTTCGGTTCGTCAGCCCTGTTTCCGGCTCGCCGTCCTCCCGTGCCTTCCTGGGCACCCGATGGGGCTAAATTCATCCGGCCCCCTCCCCGCATTCTCTAATCTCTTCTCGATTCCTGTTTCTCCGTTCACCACAGCCGCAAATCCGTGGTGAGCGGATGCTGACCGCCCCCATTTGCGGTCAAGCCGGTTCGGCTCCGGGCCCACTCTCAGGAAGGTGTCTCGCCCTCTATGCGTACGCGTCTTTGGATCGTCATTTCTGCCGTCATCGGCGTTGCAGCGATTTGTGTTCTCGCCTGGCGCGGACACCATCCCACCAACACCGTGGAAGCCGCTCCCGGTCCACCTGCAGCGCAGGTCGCGCTGGTCCAGCGCGGCGACATTGCCCAGGTGCTCACCCTGGCGGGACAATTCCAGCCCTACCAGGTCGTCGATGTCCATCCCAAAGTCTCCGGCTTCATCCGGCACATTTACGTCGACATCGGCGACCGCGTTCGCCAGGGGCAGACTCTCGCCGTCCTCGAAGTCCCGGAGCTGAAGGCGCAGCTGCAGGGCACTATTTCTGAAGTGGCGCGCAGCAGCGACGAGATTGTTCGCGCACAGCACGAAGTCCGGCGCGCCGAATCCACTCACGCCGCACTGCATACCGACTATCAGCGCCTGCTCGATACCTCAAAGGCGCAGCCCGGACTGGTCGCGCAGCAGGAACTGGATGACGCGCAGGCAAAAGACCTCGCCTCAGAGGCCGATGTGGATGCTGCCAAAGCCGCGCTGGCCGCGGCGGGGAAGGGCATGGAGGTTTCCCGCGCCGACAATGCGCGCGTGAGCGCGATCGAGGATTACACCAACGTCATTGCCCCGCTGGACGGCGTCATCGTTTGGCGGTATGCCGACACAGGCGCTCTGATTCAGGCAGGCATCAGCTCGAACAATCAGGATCTGCCGATCGTGAAGCTGGCTGAGGCGAACGTGATGCGGCTGCGTCTGCCCGTGCCCGAGACCTATGTGCGCTACGTGCACATAGGCGATCCCGTCAAAGTGCGCGTCGATGCCCTGAACCGATCCTTCACCGGCAAGGTCGTCCGCTTTACGCGTGAGCTGAATTTCGAAACGCGAACCATGGAAACCGAAGTCGACGTCGACAATCCTGGGCTTGCCATCGACTCCGGCATGTATGCCAATGCCCTGATGCGGCTCGACCATGCCGATCAGGTGCTGACGGTTCCAGTCGGCGCAGTCATCCTGCATGGCGATCAGGAGCAGGTGTATGTGCTGGACTCCGGGAACCATGTCTGGATCCGGAATGTTCACGTGGGGATCCGGGGCAGCCAGCTCGCCGAAATTCAGAGCGGCCTCAAAAAGGGCGACCGCGTGATTGTCGCGGCACAGGCCAAATACACCTCAGGCGAAACCGTCACCCCCATTGTGGAGAAGACTGCGGCGTCGGAAACCAACCCTCAGTCCGGCGGGATGATCGATATGAATCCCGAAGCGGCCTCGGACAATGGAGGCCAGCAGTAAATGCCAAAGTTTGCGCTGAAGTATCCCTTCTTCATCCTCATGCTGTGCCTCATGATCACGATCGTTGGAGTCGTGAACCTGTTCAGCATGCCCGTCGATCTGTTCCCCGACATCGACATGCCCGTGGTGGTAGTGGCGACGTTTTACAGCGGCATGCCGCCTCAGCAGATTGAAGCAGACATTACGAACACGTTCGAGCGGTTCTTCACGCTGGCGGCCAACGTGGACCACAGCGAGTCGCGCTCGCTGACCGGCGTGAGCCTCATCAAGATTTATTTCAAGCCAGGCACAGATCCGAACGCAGCGCTGAGCAACGTGTCGAACCTGGCGATGGCCGACTTGCGGCGACTGCCTCCCGGCACGCTGCCGCCGGTTGTGCTGGGGCTGACCGCGTCCACGCAGCCGGTGTGCCTGGTGACGCTCGAAGGCAAAGGCCTGAACGAAACCCAGCTCAAGGATCTGGCGCAGTTCCAGGTCCGCAACCAGATTTCCAACGTTCCAGGCGCTTCTGTTCCGCAACCCTATGGAGGCACCTACCGCCAGATCCAGGTGTACGTCGATCCGCTGAAGATGGAGGCGCGCAACCTGAGTCTCAGCGACGTTGTGCACGCCGTGGACAGCTCGAATCTGATCCTGCCTGCCGGCGACGTGCGCATCGGTAACAAAGACTTCAATATTTACGCGAACAGCCAGTTTCCGACGGCTGAGGCGATGAACCAAATGCCGCTGAAGTCGGTCGGCAATGGCTCCGTTCTCGTGGCCGATATCGGACATGCCGTCGATGCGGGCGCGCTGCAGTACAACATCGTCCGCATCAACGGACAACGCTCGGTCTACGTGCCGGTGTTCAAGCAGGGCGGAAACAGCAACACCCTCACGATCGTGGACGGCATGAAACAGGCGATCAAACACCTGGTCGATATTCCGGAGTCCCTGAAGACCGCGGTGGTATTCGATCAGGCTGTTTTTGTGAAGCTCGCGCTCAAGCAGCTGGTGAATGAGGCGATCATCGGGCTGGTGCTCACCGGCATCATGATTCTGCTGTTTCTCGGCAGCCCGCGCGCGACGGTTGCGGTGATGCTGGCCGTGCCGCTCTCGGCGCTGGCGTGCATGCTGATGGCCAACATGCTGGGCGGCACCATCAACACGATGATTCTTGGCGGCCTCGCGCTCGCCTTTTCGCGCCTGATCGACAACGGCGTGGTGGTGCTGGAGAACATCTTCCGCTACATGGAACTGGGCGAGCCGACGCGCATCGCCGCGGAGAAGGGCGGCACGGAGGTTTCCCTCGCCGTGCTTGCGGCCACCGTGACGACGTCGATCGTCTTCCTGCCCGTGGTTGGGCTGTCCGGTGTCAGCAAATATCTCTTCACGCCGCTCGCGCTGGGCGTCGTGCTCTCGATGTTTGCCTCCTATGCCTTCGCCATGACCGTGATTCCGCTGTTTTGCGCGCTGTTTCTGAAGGGACACGGACACGGGGAGCGCGATGAAGCAGGAGAACTCGTCGACAAGCACGAAGAACCTCGCAAACGCCGCTTGGGTCTGGAGCCGATGGTTGCGAAATTCAACGAGTACTTCCAGCGCCTGGTGAACCGATACGAAGCTCTCGTGCGAAAGTCGCTGCTGCGTCCTGGACTCACCACCGCGGTGATCCTTGCAGGCTGCGCCATTCTGCTGGTTGCGACCTTCCCGTTCATGGGGCGCGCTTACTTTCCGCGCACCGATCCAGGGCAGTTCATCATCAACGTCCGCATGCCTTCCGGCACGCGCCTCGAGGTCAGCAACGAGGATATTGCCCGCGTGGAGAAGATCATCCGCGAAGAGGTCGAGCCGTCCGATCTGGACATGATCGTCTCGAACATCGGCGTTTATCCGGACCTCTCTTCCATCTTCACTTCGAACGCGTCGATGGACACAGCCTTCGTCCAGACGAGTCTGAAGGAAGGCCACTCTATCGGCAGCTATACCTACATGCGGCGGGTGCAGGAGCGGTTGTCTCGCGAAATGCCGCAGTTGACGACATACTTTCAGGCGGGCGGACTGATCGATGGCGTGATCAACCAGGGATTGCCCGCACCCATCGACCTCCAGGTCAGCTCGAGAAACATGGAAGATGCTTACCAGCTTGCTGAAAAGCTGGCGGCAAAGATTCGAACCTTTCCCAACGTCAGCGCTACCTATATTCCGCAGGACATCAACTACCCCGGCATCCAGCTCAATATCGATCGTGAGAAGGCCTCGCTGATTGGCCTTTCCGCGAAGGACGTGGTCGATAACGTGATCACAGCTCTGACCTCGGACGGCATGGTGGCCCCGACGTACTGGATCGATCCGCATAGCGGCAACAACTACATGGTCACCGTGCAGTACGCGAATCACTGGATTCAGAACATGTCGATGCAGGACTTCAAGAGCATTCCTCTGCGCGGCACGCATCCGCCCGGCTTCAGTCCGGTCGACGTCGGGCGAACCGCATCCAGCTTTTCAGAGGATATGATGAGCGGGTCGCACCGTGCCGGTTACACGCCGCTCAGTTCGGTGGCGGACATCCGTCTGATCAACACGCCGACGGAAGTGGATCACTATCAGATTCGCCGGGTCATCGACGTTTATGTGTCGACGAAGTCGGA
>DASZYN010000078.1:0-2069 GCA_035545435.1 Acidobacteriaceae bacterium
AGAGCGCAAGCGGTCCATGGAGGAACTGCTGCTGTGGCTGCAGCACACCCCAAACCTGCTCGATGCGCTGTGCGCCATTCGCCGCCTGCCGCCAACGAACTACAGCAACGAGCAATGGACTACGCTGCGCAACGTCTTCACCGTTCTGCGCCAGGCCGTCGCCGAGCTCAAGGTTGTCTTCGCCGAGCACAACCAGGTGGACTTCACGGAGTTGTCTCTGGCCGCGGTGCAGGTGCTGAAAGACTCTCCCGAACGCGTCCTCGACATTGCGGGCAATATTCGTCATCTGCTCATCGATGAATTCCAGGACACCTCGCGCCGGCAGCACCAACTGATCTCCGACCTCCTCGCGGCCTGGGATCCCGGCGAGGGCCGTACCGTCTTTCTGGTCGGCGATCCCATGCAGTCGATCTATATGTTTCGCCAGGCCGAGGTGGAGCTGTTCACCCAGGTGCGCGAACACGGCATCGGCACAACCGCCGGCCAGCTTCGCTGTCAACCGGTGCAGCTCTCCGTCAACTTCCGCTCGCATGCGGGACTGACTGAGCCGCTGAACGGCATTTTTGACCTGATTTGCGCCCAGAAAGCGCAGCCCGGCTCTGCCTCCGTCCAGTTTGCGCGGGCGACCTCCGGTGCGGTCGGCAATCCAGGACAAAGCGGACTACACATCCATCCGCAGCTCATTGGCGCGGCGCATCGAAACCCAACGCTGGACGAAATCGCAGCCGCGCAACGCGAAGAAGCCGAGATCGTCCTCAACATCGTCGAGCAGCACCTCCCGCAAATCCGCCACGCGCGAGACGCCGGTGGTGAATACCGCGTCGCCATCCTGGTCCGCGCGCGCAATCATCTGGCCCAGATCGTGCCTCTCCTGCGGGAGCGCACAATTCCGTTTCGCGCTGTTGAAATCGAGCATCTGTCGGATCGCCAGGAACTGCTCGATCTGCGCGCGCTGACCCGCGCGCTGCTGCATCCCATGGACCGCATCGCCTGGCTCTCGGTGCTGCGCGCGCCATGGTGTGGACTCACTCTGTCCGATCTGCATCTCCTCACCGGTTCCGACGATCCCACCCTCCGGAACAAATCCGTCCTCGAACTCATTGAGTCGCACAGCCATCTGCTCTCCGACGATGGCCGGCAGCGGCTCGATCGCACCGCAGGAATTTTGCGCCGTGCTTTGGCCCTGCGCTGGCGCCAGTCCGACTCACCCTCGTTCGCGTCGTGGATTGAGCGCACCTGGCGGACCCTGGGCGGCCCGGCGTGTCTCGACGCGGCCGCATACGAGAACGCCCAGGTTTTCTTCTCGCTG
The DNA here is from genome assembly GCA_035545435.1 of Acidobacteriaceae bacterium. GTDB lineage: Bacteria > Acidobacteriota > Terriglobia > Terriglobales > Acidobacteriaceae > Palsa-343. The sequence continues at coordinate 1,310 of DASZYN010000078.1, forward strand.
TTGGACGCTGTAACACCGGACGGCCTGGCTCCTTCGACGGCAAGCTTTGACGCCGAGTTCGATCGCCTGTTTGCGCAGCCGGATCCAGGCGTCAGCGAGCGGGCCGGCATCCAGTTGATGACGATTCACAAAGCCAAAGGCCTCGGCTTCGACGTCGTCATCGTTCCCGGTCTCGATCGCCGCTCATCCGGCGATCCCAATCCGCTGGTTTGTTCGCTCGAGCGCATCAATCCATGGACGGAGGACAGCGAATTCCTCGTCGCCCCGATCGGTCTTCACGGAGAAGATACAGATCCTCTCTATAAGTGGGTGCGCAAGCAACGTCAGATCCGGTTCGATGAAGAGCGCAAGCGCCTGCTCTACGTGGCCTGTACGCGGGCGCGACAGGAACTGCATTTGCTGGGGACGGCTGCGCTCACCGCTGCCGGCGTGCGCGTGCAAAACCAGGATAGTCTGCTGGCCACGGCGTGGCCGTCTCTGCGCGGTGCCTTCGAGGGTGCGTTGCGGCAAACGGCTCCCGCCCCGAAGCCGTCCCGGGTCATCGCCTTTCCAGGCGAGGTTCGCGAAATGGCTGCCGTAACCGAGACTCCGCGGATGAAACTGCGGCGGCTTCCCCTGGATGCCGGCTCAGCGGCGCCACGAGAAAATGTAACAGTAGCAGGATCATTCTCCGTTGCCGATCCGGAGGCGCCCGAGTTTCAGCGACGCGAGGGTTCGCGCGAGTCGCGCCTGATTGGTTCCACCATCCACACGTTCCTCG
>DASZYN010000079.1:0-6648 GCA_035545435.1 Acidobacteriaceae bacterium
GCTGCGCTTTCTTCTGCCAGCGGCGAGAACTACACGGCGATCACACTGCCCTTTGCGCGCTTTCATTTCACTGACGGTGACGCCGGCATCGAATTCGCCGTTGAGAACACTCGCTGGCAATGCGATCTGCACACCTGGACCTGCCATAGTCATCCGGCTTTCTCGGGTGACGACTACGGCTACGACGACACGCCGAGACCGGAAAACAGCGCCGAGAAAACCCTCGCCTCGCCTGATGGCAAATGGCTGGCCTGCATCCTGAATGACAACGTCGAGGTCCGCTCCAAAGATGGAAAGCAGAAATACACCCTGAGCCACGACGGCTCCGAAGGCGACTTCTATGCCTTCTCTACTATGGCCTGGTCGCCGGATTCAACGCATCTCGTGGCCTACCGCATCCGGCCAGGGTATCGCCGGGTCATTCAATACGTAGAATCCTCGCCCAAAGACCAGTTGCAGCCAGAATCTTCCACCATGGTGTACCCAAAACCCGGGGATGTCCTGCCGCTGCCTCAGCCGGTTCTTTTCGACGTCGCGGCTCACAAACAAATGGACATCAGCAATACGCTCTTTCCCAATCCCTACGATCTGACCCACGCCGTCTGGTGGAAAGACAGCCGCGGCTTCACCTTCGAATACAATCAGCGCGGCCATCAGGTCTACCGTGTCATTGAGGTAGACGGACACACCGGCGTGCCCCGGACCCTCCTCGACGAGACCAGCAGCACCTTCGTCAACTACGAGCCTCTGGTCGCGAATCAATTCGATACCGGGAAGAAATACCGCCACGACATCCATGACGGCCAGGAGATCGTCTGGGCTTCAGAGCGCGATGGTTGGGAACATCTCTATCTCTTCAACGGACACACCGGCGCTCTCAAAAACCAGATCACCCGCGGACACTGGGTCGTCCGCGCCGTCAATTATGTCGACGATGACAAGCGCCAGATCTGGTTCGAAGCCAGCGGCATGAACCCCAATGAAGATCCATACTTCGTCCACGCTTATCGCATCAACTTCGACGGTTCCGGCCTCACGCCAATCACGCCCGATGAGGCGAACCACTATGTCGAGTTCTCACCGGACGGCAAGTACTACCTCGACACCTGGTCCCGGGTCGATCTCGCTCCAACCATGGCGCTCTATCAGGTCTCGGACAACAAGCAGCTCATGGTCGTCGAGCATGCCGACATCGGCAAGCTTGTTGCCGCCGGGTGGCACGCGCCCGATGTCTTCCACGCCAAAGGCCGCGATGGCGCCACGGATATCTGGGGTGTCATCTATAAACCGCAGGGCTTCGACGCGAAGAAGAAATACCGCGTGATCGAGGACATCTATGCGGGTCCTCAGGGCTCGTTTGTTCCCAAGACCTTCACAACTCATATCGAGCCGCTAACCCAACTCGGATTCGTTGTGGTTCAGATCGATGGCATGGGGACCAATAATCGCTCCCGGGCCTTCCACGATGTGGCCTGGAAGAATCTGAAGGACGCGGGGTTTGCCGATCGCATCCTGTGGCACAAAGCAGCGGCCGCCCAGTTCCCCTGGTATGACATCTCCGACGGCGTCGGCATCTTCGGCACTTCATCCGGAGGCCAGAGTTCGATGGGTGCGTTGCTCTTTCATCCCGATTTCTACACCGTCGCCGTCTCCAACAGCGGCTGCCACGACAACCGCATGGACAAGATCTGGTGGAACGAACAATGGATGGGCTGGCCCATCGGTCAGCAGTACTCGGACTCCTCCAACGTCGACAATGCCTGGCGTCTCAAAGGAAAGCTGCTGCTGATCTTTGGCGAGATGGATCACAACGTCGATCCTTCTTCTACCCTGCAGGTGGTCGATCGGCTCATCCACGCCAAAAAGACCTTCGACCTTCTGGAAGTGCCGGGCGCAGACCACGGGACCCGCGGTCCTTATGCCTACTACACTCAGCGCAAAACGTACGACTATTTCGTCCGCAACATGCTGAACGAAGTTCCGCCGGACTGGAACGTCGATCCTGTCGAGGCATCTGGAAATTGACGCAGCGACCCTGATCAGGATCGGGCCGAGCGGAATTGGCTCGATCGAAGACGTCTTTTTGCGCCACTCCCTCCTTCGTAATTGCTGTTTCCGGTACTCCTGTACCGGTTTTCCTCCAGAGTGCGTCCAATCCAGTAACTCCCATCTTCCCTTTTGGGTAGGGGAGTGGTACAGGTAGGTATGGATACGGTTCGCGCCACGGAAGCACTACCCCAGAGCCCAGTAGAGCTCGGTTTGCGACCTCCGACCGCCTCCGATCATCCAACCATCATCAGAGTCAGGAACCTTCGCAAGGAGTACCTTACCGGGCGAGGCCGGCTCACCCTGTTTGACGGATTGTCATTCGACATCGTTCGCGGCGAGATGCTCGCCATTGTGGGTCAGTCTGGCGCCGGAAAGAGCACCCTTTTACATATTCTGGGCGCGCTTGATACCCCCTCCGCGGGCGACGTATACTGCGCCTCAATTCAGTTGGGTTCGCTCACACCTGGACAGGCAGCCGCATTCCGCAACCGCGAAATCGGCTACGTCTGGCAATTCCATTACCTCCTGCCGGAATTCACCGCGCTGGAGAACGTCGCGATGCCCCTGCTCGCCAGGGGCGAGTCGAAGGCCTCGGCCTTCAGAAGTGCGGAGCAGTGGTTGAACGAAGTCGAACTCGGCGCCCGGGTCACTCATCGTGCCGGAGAACTCTCCGGCGGTGAGCAGCAGCGCGTCTCGATCGCCCGCGCCCTCATCACGAAGCCCAAAGTGCTCCTTGCCGATGAGCCAACGGGCGATCTCGACAGCCTCACCGCCGAGATGATCTTCAATCTGATCAATCGTCTGCACAATGAGCATCGGCTCACGTCGGTGATTGTCACCCATAACCAGGCGCTGGCGCGCCGTTGCACAAGGATTTTGCGGCTCGAGAAGGGCTGCCTGAACGAAGTTGCTCCGTTGGCTGTCTAGCAACGGATCGTTGGAAGTCGGGTTTGTAAGATCAGCGGAAACGCCGTCGAATGTTCGATACTGGCAGAGGGACGGCGCTCTCGCAAAGTGGGATGGATGCGGACGAACGCACCAGCCTCAGGGCCGCCCGCGATTTGGCCCCAGATTTCTGGCAAGGGCGGCAATTCGAGTCTCAGCCATGTTGAGGCTCATAAGGAACGAAGAGTCCCGAATGCCCCGGGCTTGCCGGCACTGACGACTGGCATCCCTCCAGGCAAGCGGAGCCTCTCAGAGGGATCATGTTCGAACGCTATACAGAAAAGGCACGCCGCGTCATCTTCTTCGCAAGATATGAGGCCAGCCAGTTCGGCTCTCCATATATCGAAACCGAACACCTTCTCCTCGGGCTTCTGCGCGAAGACAAAGCGCTTACCAACCGCTTCCTTCGCTCTCATGCATCGGTCGAATCCATTCGCAAGCAGATCGAAGGCCATACCACGATTCGTGAGAAGGTCTCGACCTCCGTCGACCTTCCGCTATCGAACGAATGCAAGCGCGTGCTCGCGTACGCCGCTGAAGAGGCCGAGCGCCTGTCGCACAAGCATATCGGCACCGAACATCTGCTCCTTGGCCTGCTGCGCGAAGAGAAATGCTTCGCCTCCGAAATCCTGCACGAGCGGGGCCTGAAGCTCCTCGCTGTTCGTGAAGAACTGGCGCGCGCCACCCAGGAGAAAGTTCCGCAGCAGCAGCGCAACCGCGAGTCTTCCCTGCTGGCGGAGTTCTCTCGGGACCTCACCCAGGCTGCTATGGACTCCCAGCTCGATCCTCTTGTCGGTCGCGATCAGGAACTGGAGCGCGTGGTACAGATCCTGTGCCGCCGGACGAAGAACAATCCGGTGCTGATCGGCGAGCCAGGCGTGGGCAAGACTGCCATCGTCGAGGGTCTCGCGCAACGCATCTCCGACGGCGATGTCCCGAGCTTCCTCGCCGATAAACGGGTCCTGGCTCTTGATTTGTCGCTGATCGTCGCCGGCACCAAGTATCGCGGCCAGTTCGAAGAGCGTCTCAAGACCATCATGAAAGAGCTGATGGAGAATCAGAACTCCATCATCTTTATCGACGAGCTGCACACCCTGGTCGGCGCCGGCTCCGCAGAAGGCTCGCTTGACGCCGCCAACATTCTCAAACCGGCGCTCTCCCGCGGCGAAATCCAGTGCATCGGCGCCACCACCCCGGCCGAATATCGCAAGTCGATCGAGAAAGACCGATCGCTCGAGCGGCGCTTCCAGGCGGTCAAGGTGCCGCCGCCCAACGAAGAAGACGCGATTAAAATCATCAACGGCATCAAGGACCGTTACGAGAAGTTCCACGCCGTCAGCTACACCGATGAGGCCATTAACTTCGCTGTCTCTCACTCCAACCGCTATATCTCCGATCGTTTCCTGCCCGATAAGGCCATCGACCTGATCGACGAGGCCGGCGCTCGCGTGAAGCTGCGCCAGACTTCGCTGCCGGAAGAGATCACCGAAGTCCAGAAGCGCATCAAGTTCATCGTGCACCGCATGGAGAACGCCATTGCGAACCACGAGTTCGAAAAGGCGCGCTTCTACTCGGACGAGGAACGCAAGGAACGCGACAATCTCCGCTCCCTGCGCGACAAGTATCATCTCGACGACTCCACGGCCGGCATTGTGGGCCGCGAGGACATCGAGGATGTGGTCAGCCGGTGGACCGGCGTGCCCATCACCTCCATCAAGGAAGAAGAGACGCAGAAGCTGCTGCGCGTCGAAGAGGAGCTGCATAAGCGCGTCATCAGCCAGGACAAATCCATCTCGGCTTTGGCTCGTGCGATCCGGCGCTCGAGGGCCGGGCTCAAATCGCCGCACCGGCCGATTGGATCTTTCCTGTTCCTCGGACCCACGGGCGTTGGCAAGACCGAAATGGCTCGCACCCTTGCTCAGTTCCTGTTCGGGAGCGAGAAATCCCTGATCCGCTTCGATATGTCGGAGTTCATGGAGAAGCACTCCGTCTCCAAGCTCATCGGCTCGCCTCCGGGATACGTGGGCTACGAGGAAGGCGGCCAACTCACCGAGCGTGTGAAACGTTCGCCCTACTCCGTTGTCCTGCTCGACGAAATCGAGAAGGCGCACGCCGACGTCTTTAATATCCTGCTGCAGGTATTTGAAGACGGCCAACTCACCGACGGGCTCGGCAACACGGTCGACTTCAAGAACACGATCATCATCATGACCTCAAACATCGGGGCCCGTCATCTCCAGCGGCGCCAGGGGCTCGGGTTCCAGAGCGATCGCGAAGAGATGGTCATGGAGAAGATCGAAGACCTCGTGAAGAACGAGGTGAAGCGCACGTTTAACCCCGAATTCCTTAACCGTATCGATGAGATCATCCTCTTCCAGTCGCTGACCGATGCCGACCTGATCCAGATTCTCGAGCTGCTGGTCCAGCAGCTCAACGCGAACCTGGCGCAGAAGGCCATCACGATTTCCGTCACCGATGACGCGAAGAAGTGGATCCTCGACAAGACTCTGGTCGATCGCAGCTATGGAGCCCGTCCGCTCCGCCGCGCGCTCCAGCGCTATGTTGAAGATCCGCTGTCGGAAGCGCTCATCGCCGGCGGCATTAACGAGCGACCTGCGTTCCTCGAGGTCTACCTCGATAACAACCAGCTCTTCTACCGGCCGGTGGCGAAGGACGGCGAAGAGAAAGCGACCGAAGGCATCCTGCTGGTCAACTAACCAGCTCAGGCTGAATTAAAAGGCTGCGGATTCGTCCGCAGCCTTTTAATTTCGAACCTTGCTTTGCTCCTCACTCCACCTTCGTTGCCGTCACCTCCACCTGCATCTTCCCCTTGCTGTCCAGATCGTCGGCCGAAAACACGATCGTCGGCTTCCCTACCGGGATCAGCACAGATGAATCCCACCGGCTCTGCCGGATCACCGGATCACCCCGCAGATTTCCTGACGCCCCGCCGGAATTGTCGTCTGCCAGGCTGCTGATCTCGGCCGACAGACGGAAGCTCACCTTGTCTCCGATCTCCGTGACCTGCCGCACGTCGAAGTTCACTCCAACATCCACATATTGGAACGCTGTGCCTCCGTCCTTCGAACCCGTTAAGATCGGAATCCGGGAACCCGTACGGATGTGTTGATCAGTAAACCCAGGCACCTCTCGTGCTCCCGACCCAATCGTTGCCAGGTAATTCCGCGAGTTGATGATCTTTCCCCCCTCGTTCAATTCCTCCACTACGAGGTTTAAACGATAGAAGTGCTTCTCTGCCGTCGCCTCTGCTCCCGACGCTTTTGCAGTATCCTGCCCCCGCAAACTCGGCGGCACCAGCAATCCGACCGCTACTGCCACCCACACTGCCGCCACGCCAATCGCTGTTTTCTTCATACCTTTCATTTCTCCTTGTTCTTTTCCTGTTGTCCGGAATCCTGCTCCCCGTCGCCAATCTCCAGCGGCGCAATCTTCAACTCCGCGATCACAATCGGATCGTTCGCGTGCTTCTGGGCCTCGATTACCTGCTCCTGCACCTTTGCCGGCACATGACTTGCGAACGCGACCAGTGCCTCTTCCTGTGCGCTCAGTGGTCGCGGTTCCGGAAATACGTCCTGCTTCGGCAATGGATTTCGCTCTTCTGTCCTTGCCAGGCCCGCCTCCCGTCTTCCGCCG
>DASZYN010000080.1:0-3684 GCA_035545435.1 Acidobacteriaceae bacterium
GACGCGCGACTCCCCACATGCCCAACTGCAGGCAAGTGGGGCACCCAGGCAGGGTGCAGCGAGTCAGCGAGTCAGCAAAACGCGAGCGGAAGTGGAGAGAAAGTCGAGCGAACGTCGAGTGTCACACCCGTAAGACGGCTCGATCAGGGGATCCCTGGTCGGATTGGTCCTGAAGAATTGGCCTGCGGGGTCGGACGGCGGGTAAGACGGCTCAAATTCCGGAACTAAGCGCCATTTGGATGCGTATTATTGCCCATGAGCGCTCAAGCCATCACGTGGAATCTGGGAATGCTGGGATTCCCCGCCCGGGGGGCATCGCGGGCGGAAGTGATTGTGCCTGGGCAGGATGGGGCGTCCTCGGGGCGGAAATACCGGGCGCCGGGCGCGGACCGGTGGCAGCGCAAAGAGCAGGAACGAGGCGCGGAGAGGGTCGGAGAAAAGCCTGTGGAAGCGGAGTGGCAGGTCCTGGTGGAGCGGTGCCTGAAGGGCGACAGCTTCGCGTGGACCGAACTGGTGAAAGCGCATCACAGGCGAGTGTATGGTTTGTGCTTCCGGTTTACCGGATCGTCGACCGACGCCGAAGATCTGACCCAGGAAGTTTTCCTGAAGGTGTACGGCAATCTGACCAGTTTCGATCTGGAGCGCGGGACGTTTCAGACCTGGATCACGACGATGACGCGCAACCTGCTGGTGGACCACTTCCGGCGGTCGCGGGCGCAGCGGGTGACCGATTCGATGGACGCGGGCTGGGAGGGGGATGGGGACGACATCCCAATGCTGCAGCGGCTGGCCGATAAGGGGCCGACGCAGCACGATCGGGCGGTGCAGAAAGAGATCGAGAAGATGGTGCAGGAGGCGCTGACGCGCATTTCTCCTGAGTTGCGGGAAGCGGTGATCCTGCGCGATTTGCAGGACATGGATTACAAGGATATTGCGAAGGTGTTGCGGATCCCCGAGGGGACCGTGAAGTCGAGAATCAGCCGGGGCCGTGCAGAACTCGCGCGGCTGCTGGAACGTAATAAGGGACAGGTGGTTTAGGTGGCAGACGAGCGCCAATTCGGAAAAAAGCCGGGCACCCCCGGCAGCGCGATGCGCTGCGAGGAGTGGGAAGCCCTGCTGACGGATGCGCTGGACGGTCTGCTGCCGGCCGGGAAGGCAGCGGCCTTCGCCGCGCATGCGGAGAGCTGCGAGAACTGCGGCGATCTGCTGGCGCATGTGAAGCAGGGGCAGGAGTGGCTGACGTATCTGCACGAGGAGCCGGAGATTCCGTCGGGCCTGGTCGCGAAGATTGTCGAGAAGACGCTGGGCGCGGGCGGCGTGCCGATTCCGGTGGTGGCGGCGGGAGTGCCGGCGACGGCGGGCGGTGCGGTGGCCATGGCGATGCCGTGGCGGCGGAGCTTCCACGAGACGCGGCTGCTGATGACGGTAGCGATGGCGTTCTTTTCGCTGGCGCTGACGCTGAATATCATCACGGGCGGGCATCTGACGAGTCTGAAGCTGGCGGATCTGACGCCCTCACAGATCGGGAGCACGCTGTCGCGGGAGTTCTACGGAGCGCGCGGGTCGGTGGTGAAGTACTACGACAACATGCGGTTGTTCTATCGGCTGCAGACGCGGATGCGGGAACTGCGGAGAGATGTGGAGCAACCCCAGCAGCAGCAGAACAACCAGCAGCAGAACCAGCAGCAGAAGCCGTCGGGCAGGACGGGCGGCAGCGCGAGCGTGCAGCAGGGCACAGGGCTCAGAGCACAGGTCACAGGACAGCGTTCGGCGTTCAGCGCTCGGCGTTCGGGAGAACTGCAGCGTTCAGTGCTCAGCGTTCAGCGTTCGGGAGAACTGCAGCGCTCGGCGTTCGGCGATTGGCGCTCGGAAGAACTGCAGCGTTCAGTAGGTAGCGGAGAGCAGACAGAACAAAAGCAAGAAGCAGCGGTGGTGGTATTGAAGTCGGACCAAACTGGCACGTCAATTTCCCTGGGTCGTTCAGAAACCGGGCTGCGGCAAACGAACGTGGAAAGGGGCCTGGTATGAACTGCGTGAATCATCCCGAGGCGGCGGTTACCGCCTTTTGTCAGAACTGTGGGAAGGGTCTGTGCGCACAGTGCTCGCGCGAGGTGCAGGGCAACGTGTTCTGCGAACCTTGCCTTGTGGCGCGCGTGACGGGCGCGGTTCCGCCTGGGGCGGGCATGCCGGGACCGGGGATGCCGGGGCCTGGGGTGGCGAATCCTTATGGTCCGCCTCCAGCCGGGGTGCCGAATCCTGGGACGGCGACGATTCTGGGATTCATTCCCGGAGTGGGCGCGATGTACAACGGCCAGTACATCAAGGCCATCGTGCACGTGCTGGTGTTCGTGGTGCTGATCAGCATCACGGAGCACTACGGGATCTTTGGAATCTTTGTAGGCGCGTGGGTGCTGTATCAGGTTTTCGACGCGCACCAGACGGCGAAGGCGCGGCGCGATGGTCTGCCGTTGCCGGATCCGTTCGGGCTGAATGAGCTGGGCAATGCGTTTGGCGGACATGCACCGCGGCCGTACACGCCGCCGGTGACGCCGCCTCCGCAGGGGGGGGCGGTACCTCCTCCGGGATTTGTGACTGGAGCAGTTCCAGGAGCAGCGCCCGGAGTTCCGGGCCAGCCGTATGCGGACTGGGCGGAGCAGGTACGGCAGCAGGCGCATGAGTTTGGGCGGCAGAGCGCGGAGTGGGGAGAACAGCTGCGGCAGCGGATCGTTGCGGAGACCCAGGCCGGGGCTCGTCCCTATAACCCGACGGGAGGGATTGGCGGGCCGGGCAGCTGGAGTGCGCCTCCGCCGCCTCCGGGATTTGTGGCGCCGGGCGTTCCACCGGGAGCGGGCTACGTGCCACCAGGTGTTCCGCCGAATATGCCGCCGGGCTGGGTGCCTCCACCGCCGGAGATAGAGCTGGAGCGGGCGCGCAGAGAGCCGATTGGGGCGATTGTCCTGATCCTGCTGGGCATGCTGTTCCTGTTCAACACGCTGGGATTTTTTAACTTCGGCTGGGTGCACCACGGATGGCCGCTGATCATTGTGGGCATTGCGGTATGGCTGCTGTTCCGGAACTCGGGGCGATTCGGGTTTTACGGAAGGACGGGGCCGCCGCCTGTTGCTCCTGGAGCGCCGGGGAATGTTCCGCCGCCGCCACCGGCTGCCAGCGCGACACCGGAGCCACCGGCAGGGGGTGGGCAATGAACCAGTACCTTTTTCTGCGGCGCATGCGGGGGCCGATCATCCTGCTGACGTTTGGGATCACGGCGATTCTGGATGAGTATGCGGGGATCTCGTACGGGCACAGCTGGCCTCTGTACATCATTGTGTGGGGACTGCTGAAGCTGGCGGAGAACGCAATCCTGGCACAGAATCCTCCGGCGACTCCGGCTCCATGGCCTGGTTATCAGGCGGGATATCCGACTCCGGGGAGCACGGGAGCGACGACGTACACCGGGACCGTGGCGGGCGAGACGGTGTCGACGGCCACGATTGTGCCGCCGCCGGACAACATTGCAAGGGAAGAAGGAGGGAGGTAGACAGATGGCATCCACACCTCCATCCTGGACATCGCGGGAAGCGCGGTGGCAGGCCAAACAGGCAGCGCGAGCGCAGCGGGCACAGTGGAAGGCGCAGATGCGCGCGCAGAAGGACTACTACCGGAGCTACTGGCGCGGATGGC
>DASZYN010000081.1:0-1611 GCA_035545435.1 Acidobacteriaceae bacterium
TGGAACGTCCTCTACCACCTGCCCTTCATGACCTCGATCCTGCGCTTCTTCGGAAACATGTTCGTGCGCCAGGATCAGGTCACGATGATCCAGCAGGCCGAAGGCCTGAAGTTCGATCCGTCACTCATGCTGATCGACGACGCCGACAAGCCGGCAAAGTGGTACTTCGCCCTCAAGCAGGCGCGGCTCGATGCGGAGAAAACGGGAACGCCGATGAAGCATCCGCTGGACGGGCCCGTGACGCTGCGGTGGAGAAGCTGACGGAGGGTGCGGAACAGGTTACGCCGTGGCGCTTGTCACTTCGGGAGACAGCGGCGGGGCCTGGGTGTGATTGCCATTCCCATTCCCGTCCTCGACCACAATCGCATCGACGGCAATGCGCATCTGCGTCCCGAGTTCCTTCATCTTCTCCGTCCAGTCGGCCGACGGTGGCTTCTCGCGGTGATGGCGCCAGGTGTCGTACCACAGGTTCTGTGCCTGCCACAGGTTCACGTCGAAGGGCAGCTCCCGCAGCGTCCGCGCGATGGCCAGAGCGTCTTCGACCAGGGGCATCTCTTCTTTGCGCGCATGAAGAGCCAGCATGGCGCGCGTCATCCGCTGTTCGGCGATGTAGCCGATCAGCTGCTTATCGAGCGCGACCTCATCGGACTTGGCCAGGCCCAACCAGGTGCGCGCCTGGATCGCATCGACCGGCTCGGCTTCGAGCGCTCGTCGCAGGCCCGCATTGATGGCAAAGGTGGCGGCGACGGTTAAAGCCTGGGGCCGCGGCAGCTTGCTCTGGCTCAGGAAGTGCAGCAGCGAGGCCTGATTGTCGTAAATGGAAGACAGGCTCGACTCCACTTCTTCCAGCGTTCCGGTAAGCAGGATTTCGAGGATGCGCTTCTGCTCGTCGCGGAACAGCGAGCGCAACGAATACGTCTGGTTGCCGAAGTGGCGGTCGAAGCAGCGCACAACCTCAGGGAAATCGCCGAGCGTGACGGCGGTTTTGGCTTCTTCGACGAACTGGTCATAGTCGGCCGAGTCCGTGGGATCGAAGCGCTTCACGACCGCAGTGATGTTGTGATCACCGAAGTGGAGCACGCCGAAGGCGACCGTTTCCGCGGCTTCGGTGATCTTCGAGCAGATCAGCGCCTGCCCTACGACGAGCCGCACGCGCCCGGAGACCACCGTCTCCCAGGCGAGGCGGCGGACCGAATAGCTGAAGATGTCCGCTTCGTCGGGATAGCTGGTGAAGATGGAGCTGATGGCATAGTGCGCGGCGACCTGCTCGAGGCCGACTTCCATCGAACGCACATAGCGGTTGTAGACGGCGGCGCCGTCCTTCTGCTCGGGAAGATTGCTTTTGGCTTCGGCCAGGCGCGTGACGAAGTTTTTCTCGAGTCCCGCGGCGCGCTTGCCGAACAGATACGATGCCAGCTGCAGGACGCGGCCCGCATAGGCGATGATTTGCACCGTCTCGATGCCGGAGATGTCGTCGAAGAACCAGCCGCAGCTCGTGTACATGAGCATGGCGTGGCGTTCCAGCTCCATGAGCATCAGCGAGCGCGTGCGCTCCTCTTCGTTGAACGCATAGAGCGCATGCTGCTCGAAGAAGGCGTCGCGCGAGGCGCG